>CAMZNW010000224.1 GCA_947313935.1 uncultured Mollicutes bacterium | reverse complement strand
ATAAAATTTTGTTGATTATTTTTTTTTAATTGCTCAATTTTTTCATTTGAATCATAATGAATAGATTCTAATTTAGAAGTTACTATAGCTTTATTAACTTCCATTTGTTGCGTAATTATATTAAGATTTTTTGTTGCATCATTTTTTTCTTGTGCTTTTTTAGTTTGTAATACTAAACTTATATTGATAATTAACAATATGATTATAATTATATAAATAATTAACATTATTCTCCTTAAATATTATCTGGATCTTGACAATATCTTTTTGCTATATTTATTGTATTAATTTGTTCTATTTCATGCATTACTAATTTGAAATCTGTAATATTTAAACCATCATCTATTTGTTCATCTGTTACTAACATAAATATTTGACGTTGAATAGCCCATTTTAATATAATTTCTGTTGGTGTTTTTTGATACTTATTGCTTAATTTTAATAATATATCATTTGTTAATAAATTATCAAATGTTTTAGGGAAATATCCTGTCATTGCAATATTCATATCATCTAAATAAGTTTTTAATTTCATTTGATTTAAATGTGGATGCATCTCGATTTGATTCATCATTGGAACAATTGTAGCTTCTTGTAACAAGTCGTCTAAATGATGGATTTGAAAATTAGCGACACCAATTGCATGAACTTGTTCTTGATTTTGATATATTTGCATTTGTTGCCATAAATCATTATTTCTTTGTTTTTCTACAGGCCAATGAATTAATAAAAAATCAATATACTTAGTATCAAACATTTTTAAAATTATATTAAAATTTTTTATTAGTTCTTCAGATGTAATAATTGTATTTGGTATTTTTATCGTAATTATTATTTCTGAGCGAGTAATACTGCTTTCTTCAATACTTTTTGCTAATATTTCCAAATTATTTGATAACATTGTCGTATCAAAATGACGATAGCCTTTTTCAAGTGCAGAATTAATAATTTCTAGTGCTTTTTCATTCTCTAAATTATCAATACTAAATCCAATTGCTGGTATTTTTATTGTTTCCATTATACTCCTTTTTCTTGTAATAATTTTTTTAACTCTTCTAATTGCAAGTGATATTCTTCTAATGCTTCGACTAAAGGAGTACTTGTAGTTATATCAATTCCTAATAATTTAATTGCTTCAATCGGTTGTACACTATCTCCAAGTTTTAAAAATGCCAGATAATTTTTAATCATACATTCATTTTTAAGTAAAATTTCTTTAACAATTTTTGTAGCAATACAAAAACTTGTAGCATACTGATAAACATAAAAATTATAATAAAAATGAGGAATTCGTAACCATTCATATTTAATTAATTCATCTATTTCTACATCATCACCATAATATTTTTTATTTAAATCATAATATAGTTTACTAAATATTTCTTCATTAACAACTTCATTATTAAAAAACATTTTTGATGTAATACTTTCAAATTCTGCAAACATTGTTTGACGATAAACAGTTGTTCTAAATTGTTCTAAATTATGTGTTAATAAATTAATTTTTATTGTAATATCTTCTTCTTTTTGATACATATCATTAAATAATAATAATTCATTTACTGTTGAAGCAATTTCAGCGATAAATATTTTATAATGTGAGTTTTGATATAATTGGTGAAGATTAGTGTTTTTTGTATGCATTGAATGCCCTAATTCATGTGCTAAAGTAAACACATCATTTAAAGTATTTGTATAATTTAATAAGATATATGGTTTAGTTGTATAACTCCCACCTGAATATGCTCCACTTCGTTTGGCCGGGGCTGGATATACATCAATTGATTCATTAATAAAAGCATCTTTAATTTGATTAACATATTGTTCACCAAGTGGTTTTACAGCTGAAATTATTAATTGTTGTGCTTCTAAATAACTATATTCTTCTTTTGTTAATTCAACAATTGGAGCATAAACATCATATAAATGTAATTCATCATAATCTAAACATTCTTTTCGTAATTTTAAATATTCATGGTTATAATCCATTTTTTCATGTACTGCACTAATTAAATTATCATATATTTTCTCATCAATTTGATTATTAAACAATGCTTTTTGACGCGGATTTTCATATTTTCTAACTTGTGTAAATACTTTTTGTGTTTTTAAATAACTAATATATATAGTTGTAATTGTTTGTTTATATTTTTCATAACCTGCAAATAAACTATTAAATGCATTTTTACGTAATACTCGATCTTGACTATGAGAATATATTGACCATTTAGCTTCTGTTAATTCATTTAGTTGATTATCTTTATCTAATACTTCTTCAAATTTAAGTTCCGCATTTGTTAAAGTTGAATAAATATCATAACTAGAAGAAGTTGCTTCAGAAATTTGTGCCAACATTTCTTCACTTTTTTTATCTAAAACATATTGTTTTTGTTCAATTAATTCTAATATTTCTTTTTTATGATTTTTTAACATTGAATCTTCAGCATAATTAATTAATAATTTTTCATCTGTTTGCAATATTTCAGGAGTAATAAAAGCAAGTTCATTATAAACTTCATGAATAAAAGTATTCATTTGTAAAGCCGCACCTGCTAATTCACTATTTGCTAAATCTATATCTTCTTGATGGGCATGATAAATATATATTTCATCCATTAATTCATTTAACTGATTTGATTTATTTAATACTTGTAAAAAATTATTAATATTTTTACAAACTTTACCTTTATATTCAATTATTTCTTTTTGGAGTTTTATAATCAATTCTTTTGTTATTTTTAATTCTTGTTCATTAAATAAACTACTTACATCCCATGTATTTTTCATTCTACTCCTAAATTTTTAAATTTTTTAATTAATTCATCTTCATCATTAGTAATTGGAAGTTGTAACTTCACAATACTATTTAATTGTTTAGCAACTTCATTAGCTCCATCTTGTCCAAAGATATACAACTTTTCATCATTATGTTCATAATAAGACATATTTTCAATAACACCTTTTAAATTATAACCAAGTGCTTGAACAAGCATTCCAGCTCTTGTTGCAACATGTGCTGCATCTGAATTTGGTGTAGTGACAATATAACAATCTAGTTCTTCAAAATATTTATGTAAATTTAAAGCAATATCACCTGTAGTTGGTGGCATATCAATGATTATATAATCTATATTATCGTCCCATTTTACCATTTTAAATAAATTATCCATCATTTGATTAACAATTGGAATTCGCCAATTTAAAGCTTGATTTTCATTATCTTTAATAAAATATTGCGTTGATATAACTTCAATATTATCTGTAGTTTTTAATGGTTTAATTAATCCTTCTTCAATAATTGGTTCTCCATATAAATTAAGAATTTTTGGAATCGAATATCCATAAATATCTGTATCAATTATACCAGTTTTTTTTCCAATACTAGTTAAATATTTAGCAAGTAAAACTGTTACTTTACTTTTACCAACTCCACCTTTACCAGACATTATTGCAATGTATTTAGTTT
>CAMZNW010000223.1 GCA_947313935.1 uncultured Mollicutes bacterium | reverse complement strand
AATTCTGCAGGAGTAAAATATTTAAGAAATATAAAAACATATTATACAAATGGAAATAAAAAAATTTATACTCAAACACATTATAGTACAAAAACACATAAAGCAACTAGTATGACTAAGTATTATTATGATACACATGGTTATTTCACACATAAAGTTGTAACAAAATATTAAAGTATATTTTAAATAACTAAATTTATTATAATTTAGTTATTTTTTATATTTATATAAAATTAGTTATATAAAAACAGAACTTTTTAGACAAATGAATATTTTTTAAGATAAAATTTATCAAGTTAATTATACTAATTGAAATTAGTATAATAATTACTCGGTGCATATTATGGTTATCATATATAAAATAATTTTTTCTATTTTTAATTTTTAATTAGTATATATATTATCAGATATTTTAATATTTATTAAAACATATTAACTAATCTAACTAATAATTTGGTATAATTATGATGTATAATAATTAAAAAGTAGTGTAATAAGGAGATTATGAGTGGAATTTTAAAAATGGAATTAGCACTTGATAGTGCTATGACAAATGGAATGATAGCAATTGATGAAGGTAATTATGAAAAAACAATTCATTTATTAAATTATGTTAAGTTAGAGTTAGAAAATTATGATGTTGTTATGGTTAATTATGCTTTATTAATTGCATATATGCAATTAGGAGATATGGAGAATGCGAAGAAGATAGTATTGGAAATGGATAATATTAATATTAATAATAAAGATATTACAACTACAATAAATACAATAAAAAAAGAGTTAAAAAACGCTAAAAATATAAAATTAGTTACTAAAAATAATTCAAAACAAGTAGATTTAGATTATTTCATAAAAAATTATAGTATTGCATTGTCAATACATAAAATTAAAGATTTAGCAAAGAAAAATAATGATCCAATATGGAATTTATATTTATTGGCATTAAGCGGTGATAATTCAAGTCAAAATGAGTTTATTGAGTATTATGAGTCTTCAATCAAAGAAGTAGAAGAATTTGATAATTTAATTGATTTATATACAAATCAGGATGTTGTACTTCCAAATATTAATATTTTACAAATATTTAGTATATGTAAATATGATATGTTATTTTGGTTGTTAATAACACCAGAAAAAATAAATGTTTTATTAAATTTAGAAGATTTTCCAATATGGGCTAAGCAATTTTTATTAGAAAGAAATAGTTATTTAATAAGTGTAGGAATTTATAGTGATAATAAAGTTGTAATTGAGGATAAATCATTAGAATTAATTGAATCTAATTTTACTTGGTATGATAATTTAATTTTAAAAGATTTAATTTTATCAACTTTAACAACACAAAATGTAGATATCATTTTTAATGAGTTGAATATAATATATGATGCTTATTTAATAATTAATGATTATAATGAGTCTTCTGATGAAAAAATTCTTATGGCGATAGTAGGTTATATATACATAAATATTTTTGATTTAAACAAGTTAGAAAAAAATATTTTCAATTTGACGAATGTTTCTTTGGATAATAAAATCAAAGATGAAGTTTTAGCAAGTAGTGAATTAATTAAAGATTTATTTTTTTAAAATGATCAGATGGTCATTTTTTTACAAATAAATACAATAATTTTATTAAGGATGATATGTTAAGAATTAAAAATATAAAGACCGATATTAATGATACAAATATTAAATTAGAACAGCAAATTAAAAAGAAATTAAAATCAAATCAAGTAGTAATATTAAGTTATAAGATAGTTAAAAAATCATTAGATTCAAGGAAAAAGCAAGAATTAAAATATATATATACTATTGATGTAGAAGTGTTAAAAGAAGAACAATATTTAAATATAGTAGATGTAGATTTGGCTGTTGATTATGATTATAAATCAATTAAGGTTGTAAATAATGGTGTGCGTCCAGTAATTGTAGGGTCAGGACCTGCCGGTTTACTTAGTGCGATTATTTTAGCAGAGGCAAATTTAAAACCGATTGTAATTGAAATGGGTAAAGATGTTGATGCAAGGATTAAAGATATTAATGATTTTTGGCAAAAAGGGATATTAAATGAAACAAGTAATGTACAATTTGGTGCAGGTGGTGCAGGAACTTTTTCTGATGGTAAACTTACAACTGGCGTGAAAAATCCATTAAGACATAAATTAATTGATGAATTAATTGAAGCTGGAGCACCAAAAGAAATCAAGTATGAGTCAATGGCCCATATTGGTACAGATATTTTATGTGAAGTAGTGAAGAATTTATGTAATAAGATTGTAAAATTAGGTGGAGAGATTCGATTTGAAACTAAAATGATCGGAATTATTCAAGAAGATAGAGAAATAAGAGGAATTAAAGTAGAAAATATTAATAGAACATCAATTATTAAATGTGAAAATGTTATTTTAGCAATTGGACATAGTGCACGTGATACATTTTATATGTTACATTCAGAAAATATCTTAATGGAAGCTAAACCATTTTCAGTAGGAGTTAGAATTGAACATATGCAAAAAAAAGTTAATGCTTGTCAATATGGAAGTAGAGCAAATGAATTAGGAGCAGCAAGTTATAAAACTAGTATTCATTTACCAGATAAGCGTGGAGTATATACTTTTTGTATGTGTCCTGGTGGAGTAGTTGTTGGTGCAGCAAGTGAGAAAAATCAAGTTGTGACAAATGGAATGAGTTATAATAGTCGTAATTTAACTAATTCTAATAGTGCAATCTTAGTTAGTGTACTACCTATTGATTATGGAGGAGATATTGATCCATTAGCAGGAATTGCTTTTCAAAGAACATTAGAGGCAAAAGCTTTTAAATTAGGTGGAAGTAATTATTATGCTCCAGTTCAATTAGTTGAAGATTTTTTATTAGGACAAAAAACTATTGAACTTGGAGAAATTAAACCATCATATTTACCTGGTGTAACATTAAGCAATTTAGCAGAAATATTTCCAGAATATATTACAAGGGCATTACAAATGGCAATTAAAGAATTTAGTAAAAAACTAAGTTTTTTTGATGAAAAACAAGCAGTATTGACAGGAGTAGAAAGTCGAAGTTCATCACCTATAACAATTATTCGAGATAAATCTTGTGAAGCTAATATTTCTGGATTATATCCATGTGGTGAAGGGGCAGGATATGCAGGTGGAATTGTGTCTGCTGGAATTGATGGAATTAGGTGTGCAGAAAGTATTTTATTGAAAATGAAGGAGGAATATGAAAAAGAAAATATATAAAAAATATCGTAAGTCTAAATTATATTATCCTTCAATGAAGTTATTAATGAGAATTTTACAATATAAAAAACCAAAAGATATTATTGTTTTTGAATCTAATGTTGGAAAGCATGTTGGAGATAGTCCATTATTAATTTATTTAGCGTGGTTAGAATATGATGAAAATCAAAAGTTTATTTGGGTATATAATAAAAAATTCCCCAAAAAGTATAAAAGTAAAAATACTAAATGTATAAAAAGGTTATCAATTCAATATTATTATTATATTGTAAGGGCAAAGTTAGTTGTGAATAATCAAAATTTACCATATTATGTATTAATAAATAAGCGTGGTTTATATTTACAAACTTGGCATGGAACGCCGATTAAAAAAATGCAGAATGATTTAGATAATATTGTTGGTCGAGATAGTGGATATTTATCACGTGTTAATTTAGCTGCTAGTCGTTGGACACATTTATTAGCTCAATCTACTTATGCTGGGGAATGTTTTAGTAGTGCTTTTAAACATAATGCTAAAACGTTGTATTTAGGTTATCCTCGAAATGATCTATTTTTTAATGTTAAAAATAAGGAGTCAATATATAAGAAATTTAATTTAAATATGGATAAAAAAATAATTTTATATGCTCCAACATTTCGAGAACAAGGAAATGTAATTAAAAAGAAATATCAACAAGAGTTACCTTTCAATCCTCATGAAATTTTAGATAGTTTATCAGAGGAGTATGTTTTTTTAATCAAAGGTCATTTAATTGCAAATATTATAAATGTTGAATTTGATGAACAAGTAATTGATGTATCAAATATTCAAGATATAAATGAATTAATATTAATATCAGATGTAGTTATAACTGATTATTCTTCATTAATGTTTGATGCGATACATTCGGATGCTAAAATACTTTTATATCCATATGATTTAAAAGAATATGAATATAAATTACGTGGTTTTTATCTAGATTATAAAAAAGATTTACCATTTAAAAAATGTTATACTCAAGATGAATTGATTAAAGGTATAGAAGATAATACAATTAATAATTATCAAGAATTTAAAGATAAATTTGTTTCATATGATGATAAAAATGCTAGTAAAAGAATTGTTGAGTATTTTGTATCAGAATTACAAAAAATTAAATTGGGAGATTAAAAATGTATAAATATATTGCCCTTGATTTAGATGGAACAATTGTACAATCAAATGGAGTAATTAATAAATTATTATTAGATTTATTAATTGAGCTTCAAGAACGTGGAATTATTGTTATTTTATGTTCTGGAAGAAATATTATTAGTATGAAAGAGTATATTAATCAAACTAAAGTAAGAGAGTACAATACCTATATTATTTCTTCAAATGGTGGAAATACAGTTTATGTTAAGGATAATGAATTAATTTGTCAAGGATATATTACATTTAATAAAAAAGAAGTAAAAGCAATAAAAAAGATAGTGAAAAATAAAACCCGTTCATTAGTGGCATATTCAGGGACACAAATGTATTTTCATAAAATATATTATCATCAATATAAACGGGCTTGTAAATATGGTTCACGTCCTAAATGGGGTATTTTTAAACCTTCTGGAAAGATAATTTTAACAGATAAAAAAGAAAAGATTGATGAAATATTTCTAGATATAAAAAAAGAAATATTAAAGATAAATCCTCAAATTAATGTATTTAGAAGTGTGAATACATTAATTGAAATAACTCCGCCATTAGCTACTAAAGGGGAAGCTTTGGATAAATTGTTTAAATACCAAGGTTATGATGAAAGAGATTTAATTGCTTTTGGTGATGGTGAAAATGATCTTGAAATGTTGAAATATGCAGGTCTTGGTGTAGCAATGAACAATGCTTTTGAAAGTGTTAAAGTTGTAGCAGATGATATAACATTGAGTAATGATGAAAATGGGGTGTATGTTTATTTAAAAAATTTAATATATCAAAAAAAACTTTAAAAAATGGTATAATAATAATGAAAATTGGAGGAATAATGATTACAGTAAATGATTTAAAAAATGGATTAACGTTTAAATATAAAGGAAGTATTTATTTAGTATTAGATTTTCAACATGTTAAACCCGGGAAAGGTTCAGCTTTTGTAAGAACTAAATTAAAAAATTTATCTACAGGTTCAACACAAGATATTACTTTTAGCAATACAGCAGAAAAAATAGAAAAGGCTATTATTGAAAAATTCACGATGCAATATTTATATTTAGATGGTGAAACTTATAATTTTATGGATTTAAAAACTTATAATCAAATAGGAATAGAAAAAGCTAAATTAAAAGATAGTTTAAAATATTTAGTTGAAAATATGACAGTTACAGTTGTAATGCATGAAGGTGATATTATGGATATTATATTACCAGAAAAAATGGATTATGAAATTATTGAAGCTGAACCGGGGATTAAAGGTGATTCAAAAAGTGGTGGAGATAAGATTGCTAAAATAGAAACAGGACATGAAATTCGTGTACCATTATTTATAAATGTAGGAGAACGAGTTATTGTAAATACAGTTTTAGGAACATATGTATCTCGTTTAAAATAAGGAGTAAGATGACTAGATTGATTGCTAGTAATGAAAATGGAAGAATATATATTAATAAGTTTGAAGTAGAGAAATTAATTTATAAATTTATTAATAAAAATTTCCCAAAAGTAAAGTGTTATAAGGTTAGTTAACAAAAGGCTTTAATGATTATTTATATAGAAGAAAAAGATGAAATAACTGAAAAAATTTCAGATGAATTAATTGAAATGTTAATTCTTGATTTAAATAATACATATGGAATATATATTGAAAATATAGAAATAAGATAATAGTCATAGAAATATGACTATTATTTAATTAGAGGAGTATAATGGATAAAAAACGTCATGGACGTAGTATTGCACGTGAACATGCAATTGAAATTTTGTATAGTTATGCAATGGTAGATAAAGTAAACAAATCAAATGATGAGCTTGCTAATGAGATAGTAGCAGGGGTTATTGCAAATATTAATGAAATTGATAAACAAATAGAACAAAACTTAAAAAGATGGACGATGTCACAAATAAATCAAGTTAATTTAGCAATTTTACGTATTGCGACATATGAATTATTATATACACAATTAGCTCAACCAATTGTTGTTAATGAAGCTTTAAATTTTGCAAAAGTATATAGCGATGCTCCTTCAAAAAATTTTATTCATCATGCATTAGATAATATTTCTAAGAATAATGTCTAATCAAATAACATTAACTCCCTCTGCTGTTAATAAGTATTTAAAATCAATAATTGAAGGAGATAAATTTTTAAAACAGTTTTTAATTGAGGGAGAAATATCGAATTTAAAATATCATTCTAATCAAAACATCTATTTTTCAATTAAAGATAATGATGCTGCAATTGATTGTATTATGTTTAAAAATTATGCTAAAAATTTAAATATAGAATTAAAAGAAGGAATGAAAATAGAAATTACAGGTTCGATATATTTATATTTAAAAATGGGTAAATACAATATTAATGTTAGTAATATTAAAGTAGCAGGTGCTGGTGATTTATATCAAAATTATTTATTATTAAAAGAAAAATTACAAAAAGAAGGATTATTTAATTTAAGAGAAAAGAAAAAAATAACTAAGTTTCCTGAAACAATTGGTGTAATAACATCACCTACGTCAGCTGCTGTTTGTGATATTGTTACAACGATTAATCGTCGTTATAAGATTGCTAAAATTATTATTATTCCAAGTTTAGTTCAAGGAGAATTAGCTGCTAAAAATATTGCTAGTCAAATAAAATTAGCAAATAAATTAAAAATATGTGATACTTTAATTGTTGGGCGGGGCGGTGGAAGTATTGAAGATTTATGGGCTTTTAATGAAGAGATAGTAGCACGAGCTGTTTATGATTCAGAAATCCCCATAATTTCATGTGTTGGACATGAATCTGATACAACAATAATTGATTATGTAGCTGATATGCGTGCACCAACACCAACAGCTGCAGCAGAATTAGCAACTAGTGATAGTCAACAATTAGAAGTTAAAAATGCTCAACGAGTTAAAAATATTATATCAATTTTAAGCAATAAATTAAGTTTAGCTAATTCTAAATTAGAAACAATTGAACAAAATCAATATTTTAAAAATCCATTACTTACTGTAAGCATGAGTTTTAAACAATTAGATGATGAATTTATTAAAGAATGTAATGCTTTTAATTTAAAATTAACAAATAAAAATCATCAAATAAGTAGTACGATACAAGAGTTAATAAATCAAATAAATAATGATTTAATAAAAAAAAAAATTCAATTAACTACAATGCATGAAAGGTTAGATACTTTAAATCCATTATCAATATTGTCACGCGGTTATGCTTTAACAAAAGTAGATAATAAAATAATTAAATCAATTAATGATGTTGTACTTGATAAAGAAATGGTTATTGAGTTTGTAGATGGAAAAGTAAGTGCAATACCAATTAGAAAGGATGAAAATGAACGAAAGAAAATATGAAGATCTTTATAATGAGTTACAAGAAATTGTTTTGAAATTACAAAATGAAGAAGTTGAAATTGATGAAGCAATTGAACTTTTTAAAAAAGCTATAATTTTAAAAAAAGCATGTAGTAATATTTTAGATAAAGCTCAAGATGAAGTGGCGAAAATATTAACAGAAAATGGAGAGTTAGATGATTTCAATAGTTAAAAAATTAATACTAGTTGTATTATTAGTAACAATAATTATTGTAGGAGGATTATTTGGAATTAGAAAGTATTTCTTATCTCCAGTTGATAAAAATAATAGTGACATAGTTGAATTTACAATTAATTCAGGTGATAGTCCAATGACTATAATCAATAATTTAAAAAGTGAGAAATTAATTAGAAATATTAATTCAACTTATAAAAAAGTTATTCAGAAAAATGAAAAATTTTATGCAAACACATATGCATTATCTAAAAATATGTCAACTAATGAAATATTAGAAACTCTAAATACGGTTGATTCAAATGCTGAGAGTAAAAAATTAGTTGTACCTGAGGGTTCAACAGTGGAGCAAATTGCTAATTCTGCATCAGCAATTACTAATTATCAAGTAAATGATTTTCTTGATTTATGGAGTAATGAAAAATATTTAAAAAAACAAATCAAAAAGTATTGGTTTTTGGATAAAAACATTTTAAATAAAGATGTAAAGTATCCATTAGAAGGTTATTTAGGTGCTGCTACATATGAAATATTTGCAAGTGATAGTATTGAAGATATTTCAAAAAAATTATTAGATGCTCAAGCTAATTATTTAGCTCCTTATAAATGTATGGATTTTCCAAATGGGTATGATATAAATCAAATTATGACTTTAGCATCAATTGTGGAACGAGAAACAAAACGACCAGAGGATTTACAAAATGTTGCGTCAGTATTTTATAATCGTTTAGACGAAGAGATGCCATTACAAAGTGATATTACAGTTTTATATGCACTTGGACAAACTAAAGCTTTAGTTTCATATGATGATTTAGAAGTTGAGTCTCCTTATAATACGTATACAAATACAGGATTACCACCAAGTCCAATTGCAACTCCATCAAAAAATGCCATTGAGGCAACAATTCATCCTGCAAAGACAAAATTTTTATATTTCTTTGCGAATCAAAAAACTGGAGAAATTTATTTTTCAGAAGATTATGAGAAACATACAAAAATATCAAAAGAACATGCTTGGACCTAAAGGAGAGTTATGGTAAGATTAAAGTTATTAATTATAAAGTTAATTGATAATATAGCTTGTTTATTTGGACGTGGTTCATCATTGGCTGGTTTTATTGAACAAAAGATGCATTTTAAAATATTAGAAAAAATTAATATAGATGATGTAGAAGTAATTATGGTAATAGGGACAAATGGTAAAACTACAACTTCGAATATGTTAACAACTTTATTAGAAGAAAAAAGAGTTGTTATTAGTAATCGTTTAGGTGCTAATATGTTAACGGGGATAAGTACTATTTTATTACGTAATGTTAGTTTAAATTTAAAAATGAATTGTGATGTAATAGTTTTAGAGGTTGATGAAAAATCTTTAAAACATATAGTAAATTATATTTCTCCAACAAAAATACTAGTTACTAATTTTTTTCGAGATCAGTTAGATCGTTATGGAGAAATAGATACTATTATTAAAGAACTTGTTGACGTAATTGATAAAACTAATGCAACAATTTATTTAAATGGTTGTGATCCGTTGATAGTTGATAAATTTAAAATGTTAAAGAATGAAAAAGTATATTATGGTTTAGAACAAAGTAATAAGAGTACTTATATTCAAAATAAAGCTGTTGAGATAAAGTATTGTCCTAATTGTTTAACAAAACTCTCTTATGATTATTATCATTATGGGCATATTGGAAAGTTTTATTGTACTAATTGTACTTTTAAACAACCTCTATTATCTTCAACAATTCAAGTAGATTATAATAATAAAGCTATTATAATTAATAAACAAATGATGCAATTAAATGTCGAAAAATTTCCAACATATTATTATTTTAATATTAGTGCAGTAGTTGCAGTATTTAAAGAATTTGAAGAAGATTACATGAGTTATATGGGCCAATTGTTTGATAATTTTGAATTTCCAGTGGGGAGAAATCAAACTTTTATTGATGAAAATAGAATCATTTATCTTAATTTAGCAAAAAATGTCGTAGGATTTGAAGAGACAATTGATTATTTAAATGATCAATTTAGTAATTGTAATTTATTAATATTATTTAATGATAATTATGCTGATGGACGAGATGTATCTTGGATTTGGGATACTCAGATTCAAGGAATTAAGAATAAAGATATTGAAGTATATATTAGTGGACAACGTCGTTATGATATGGCGATAAGATTTGATGTTGAAGGTTTTTCACATATCAATGTTTTAAGTGCTAAAATAAAAAGTGATGTTTTAGATGTTTTACTAAAGACTAATAAAGATTTAGTAATAATTAGTAATTATACACCACTTAGTAGTGTTAATGTAGCAATAAAAGAATATTTTAAGTTGAAAAAATAATTGTCTTATTATGATAAAATAAAAAAAATTAGGAGATTTAATGAGTAATCCAATTGCAAAAATAAGTATTGAAAATTTAGGAGAAATGGAGTTTGAATTATTTTTAGATACACCACAATCAACAGCTAATTTTATTTCATTAGCAAAAGAAGGATTTTATGATGGTCTTAATTTTCATCGAATAATTCCAGGATTTGTGGCACAAGGAGGTTGTCCAGATGGGACAGGAATGGGTGGACCCGGTTATAATATTGTTGGAGAATTTGCTAATAATAGATTTGATAATCCACACCTTCATAATCGTGGTGTATTATCTTGGGCTCGTTCACAAGCAAGAGATTCAGCGGGAAGTCAATTTTTTATTACACTTGCACCAACTCCTTTTTTAGATGGAGAATATGCTGTATTTGGTGAAATTATAAGTGGTGAAGAATTATTAGATGTTTTAGCTAGTCATGGTAGCGAGAGTGGAGAGGTTGATACTCAGTTAGTTATTAAAAGTATTACAATTGAGGATAATGGCTCAGAATTAGAAAAGTTAATTAAATTATAGGAGAAAAAATGAAAAATAAGTTATTAATGATAAGTTTAGTTGCATCAATAATCGTAGGATTATTTTTACATGATACATATTTAGGTACAATTACAATGTTAGCTGGATTTACAAATGTTTATCTAACGACAAAAGGGAGTAAATGGTTTATTATTCCAGATTTAATTTGGATTTCAGGGATGATAATTAGTTTAATATTAAAAGGAGTAATTAGTGATATTCCTTTGTATATATTTTATTTGATAATTGCATTTTGGCAATATCGTGAATTTAATAAAAATTCTGATAAAAATGGAGTTAAATGGCGTAATCTAAGTGATGCTCGATTTGCTTTAATGCTATCATTTGGGATAATATTAACATTATTGTTTATTGTACCAAATAGTAATTTTGCAATTTTAGGTGCTCTAGCAAGTGGATTAGGAATTATAGGAAGTATGTTACTTGCTAATCGTTATTATCAAGCGGAAATAATTTACTTTTTTGTGAATTCATTACAAGTATACATTTATGTATGTAGTGATTTAGTACAATTATCATTAATACCATTAATGTTTTGGATAAATACAATAATATTTTTAATTTATAATCGTGTTGATGAAAAATAAAAAAGGAGTAATTATATGAAAAAACATGGAATTTTAAATAGTGAAATTGCAAAAGTATTAGCAGATTTAGGACATACAGATAAGATTGCTATAGTTGATTGTGGAATGCCTATTCCTAAAGGAGTAAAAAAAATTGATTTAAGTATTAAAAAAGGTGTGCCATCATTGATTGAAGTAATTCAAGTTTTAAACGATAATATGGTTATTGAAAGTTTGGAGCTTGCTGATGAGATAAATGATTATAATCCACAAATTTTAAAAGAGTTAAAAAAATATATGTTACCAATAGAATTTATGAGTAATTCAGATTTTAAAATAGAATTAAATGATGTTATGGCAGTTATTAGAACAGGAGAAATAACTCCATATGGAAATGTTATTTTAAATGCAGGAATAGATTTTAGTAATATTAAATAAAGAATTAAAAATAGGAAAATTTGGAATCAAGAATATTTAACTCTAAAATAAAAATAAATATTTTAATAAAGAAAATGAAGAAGTATTATATAAAGAAAAGTATAATAAATTATACTAGTTATATTTATGTGAAATTAGTATATATAAACCTAGAAGAACAATAAAAATGTAAAAGTAACTATTTTGGTTAACACTTTAAAAGAAAAAAAGTTGGTGAAAAAAATAATATAAGTACGATTCAAGTAAGATATTGCTATAATAAAGAAAAAGCTAAAGGAGAGTTATGTTAAAAAACGAAGATTTAAATATTTTTAGAAAAGGTAATTTTATAAAAATAAATGCTGATTTTATATCAGAAGTAGTAAATGTTT
>CAMZNW010000222.1 GCA_947313935.1 uncultured Mollicutes bacterium | reverse complement strand
CCACTACAAATTATATGTACTACATTATATTCTTGCTGGTCTAGCTTAACAATTGATTCATGTCCTTGATGAAATGGGGCAAATGTCCCAAAATAAATTGCATCCATTTTACTCCTTTTTATAAGTATTTAGTTCAGTTATTGTAGTTAAAATTAAATCTTCTATTTTATATTCTCCAAGTCCTTTATTTAGCATGGATGTTAATATTTGTTCATCTGATATACTTTTATTATTATATTGAATATTAGAAACATAAATATCGACAACTGCTTCAATAAAGTCAATTAAATTTGGTTTGGTAGTTTTATTTAATGGAGAATAAAAATGATGACGATTTTGTGCATGAATTAAATGAGCTTGACTAAAATTTTTTTTTTCAAAATCTAAATATTCTTTTGTCCCAAAAGAAATTTTTTTCAATTCTGAAAAATAGGTATTATAACTTTCATATATAGTTTTATTTGTTAATTTGTCTTGATCATGAATTTGACCTTTTTTCTTTAGTTTAAGTTGAATAAAACCTAAATATTCTTGAATTAATTTTTGATGTTCGTCTAAAAGTTTTTCAAATTCAGTCATTAAATTAATCCTAACCGTTTAAAAATAAAATCAATTTTTTCTAAATGATAATTAATATCAAAACAATCTTCAATTTCTTCTTTAGTTAATTCTTGACTGAATTTATTTATGATTGCTGTTTTAAAGTTTAAACCATTATTAAAACACTCTAGAGCAATTGGTTGAACTAAATCGTAAGCTTCTTCACGAGAATATTTTCCTTTTGTTAAGGTTAATAACACTTTTTGTGAGAAAAATACTCCGTTTGTAATATCAATATTTTTTTTCATCCGTTGTTCGTCAATACCTAAGTTTAATATAATCGTATTCATTCTTTTTAGCATATAATCGATTAAAGATGTTGCATCTGCTAATATAATTCGTTCTGCAGAAGAATGTGATATATCACGTTCATGCCATAAAGCAACATTTTCATTAGCAGTAACAGTATATCCACGTAATACCCGTGCTAATCCACAAATATTTTCTGAAGAGATCGGATTTTTTTTATGGGGCATTGCACTTGAACCTTTTTGTCCTTTAGCAAAACTTTCTTTAACTTCTCCCACTTCTGTTCGTTGTAAATGACGTAATTCTGTACCAATTTTATCTAAAGTGTTTCCAATCATAGTAATTGTACTTATATAAAATGCATGTCGATCTCGTTGAAGTGTTTGGGTTGAAATAAGTGTTGATCCTATTTCTAGTGCTTCACAGACATAATCTTGAACAAATGGATCAATGTTTGCATATGTTCCTACAGCACCTGATATTTTACCTACTTCAATTTGTTTTCTTGCTAATTTAAAACGTTCCAAATTTCGATTCATTTCATCATAGTATAGGGCTAATTTATATCCAAATGTTGTTAGTTCTGCATGTACTCCATGTGTACGTCCCATCATAACAGTATCTTTAAATTCAATAGCACGTGATTTTAAAGTTTGAATTAATGTTTCAAGTTTAGTTTGAATTATTTCATTAGCAAGACGTAAATTATATCCCATTGCTGTATCAACTACATCAGTTGAGGTCATTCCATAATGAATCCATTTTTTTTCATTTCCCAATGATTCACTAATACAACGAGTAAAAGCTACAACATCATGTCGTGTTTCTAGTTCTATTTCATTAATTCTTGAAATATCAAAAGTAGCATTTTTATTTAATAAGCTTATTTCTTTATCTGTTATTTTTCCTAATTTATTAAAAGCAGCACAAGCTTGTAATTCTACTGCAAGCCAACTACTAAATTTAGCTTGTTCACTCCAAATATAGGCCATTTCATCTGTTTGATAACGACTTATCATATTTCTCTTCTAACGATTGTTGCACTACGATCAGGTCCAACTGATACAATTGCAACGTCTATTTTAGTAGCTTCTTCAATGAATTTGATATAATCTTTTGCAGCTTTTGGTAAATTATCATACTCTGTTATTTTAGTAATATCTTCATTAAATCCTTCTAATGTTTTGTAAACGGGGATACAACGAGAATAATCTTTTTCAAGTGCAGGTATTGTATTAATTTCTACTCCATCTAAAAGATAACTAGTACATACTTTAATTTCTTTTAAGCCTGATAATACATCTAGTAACATTAAAGCTATTGATGTAATTCCAGAAACTCGAATAGCATAACGTAATTGAACTAAATCTAACCATCCAACAGCACGTTCACGTCCAGTAGTTGTTCCATATTCATGTCCAACTTCACGTATTTTAGCACCTATTTCATCGTTTAAAATAGTTGGGAATGGTCCTTCTCCGACACGTGAAGTATATGCTTTAACGATTCCTAAGTTATTATTAATATACATTGGAGCGATTCCACAATTTATTGGGATTGAACTTGATGATGGAGATGATGATGTTACATAAGGATATGTTCCATGTTCAATATCAAGCATTACACCTTGAGCCCCTTCAAATAATATTCTTTTGTTATCCTGAATAGCTTGGTCTAAGAATAATGATGTATCACACATATATTGTTTTAATTCTTTTGCATATATAGAGTATTCTTCATATAATGCATCAGCATCAAATTTTTTATATTGTCCATTGGCATTAGTAAAAATTTCATTTTTAATTGCTACATTGGCTATTAACTTAGATTTAAGTAATTCTTCATCACAAAATTCACAAAATCTAATTCCTGTTCGATTCATTTTATCACTATAACAAGGACCAATTCCTTTTTTAGTTGTTCCAACTTTATCTATTTTATAATCTTCAATTAATCCATCCATTTCTTCATGATATGGGAAAATTATATTTGCTCGATCAGAAATTTTTAAACGATTAACACTAATATTATTTTCTTTTAACATGTTAATTTCTTTAATTAATATTTTAGGGTTTATAACTACTCCTTGTGCAATTACAACATCGCATGTTCCACTAAATATTCCACTTGGCATTAAATGCAGGGCAAATTTCTTACCCTCAAACTCTATTGTATGTCCGGCATTATTTCCCCCTTGATAACGCACTACTACTTGTGTTTGATGAGATAATAAATCAGTAATTTTACCTTTTCCTTCATCTCCCCATTGTGCTCCAACAACAGATATATTATTTAACTTATTCATATTCCTCCTAATTCTTACTTTTATATTATACCATATCCTAATTACTTTATAACTATATATTTATTAGAAAAAAACTTTTAAAAGCATAAAAGTTTTTATATTTTTTTAACAAATTGAGTTTTTAAATTAATTACACCTAATCCATCTATTTTACAAGTAATATCATGTTCTTCATCAATTAAACGAATATTTTTAACTTTTGTTCCTTGTTTTAAGGTACTTGAAATACCTTTTATTTTTAAATCTTTTATTATCGAGACATTATCTCCATTGTTTAACTTTACTCTATTACAATCAAAATACTCTTTTTCTTTTATGATTTCTTTTACTAACCATGTATATTCACACATTGGACAAATATATTCTTCTCCATCTATATATACATATGGTTCCATACACTTAATACATTTAATCTCTTGCATAATTTTCACCTTTAATTATATGAGTATGTTTAGTTTTCCACCCTATAATTTTAATTTCAACCCAAAATAAATATATTCCTAATGTTATTACAGTTAAAAACATCCATTTAATCCAACTACCAATTAACTCCAAACCAGAACCATCAAATATTATTTGCTGCCCATCAATAATTGTATGTTTAGCAATCCACCTTTCCTTCATTACCAAAGCCCAAGGAAATGCTACTCCTAAAGTTAATGTTACCATTAAAAAATGTAAAATATTAATTCCAATATAACCTAAAATACCAC
>CAMZNW010000221.1 GCA_947313935.1 uncultured Mollicutes bacterium | reverse complement strand
GTAACATTACCGCAAGTACGAGGAATGTATGAAGGAGATCGCGCCAGAAAAACTAATTTAGTAGATTATGGTTTTAGATTGCATGCAGCACTCGATAATCGTCCTTTAAAATTTGATGAATTTCTAAAAAAAATTGATCATGCAATTTATATATCAGCAACACCAAGTAAATATGAACTAGATAAAGTCAATAATGTTGTTGTAGAACAAATCATTAGACCAACTGGGCTATTAGATCCAATCATTGAAATTAGAGAAAAAGAAAATCAGATAGATGATATAATCAAGGAAATTAATTTAGTAAAGCAATTAAAACAAAGAGTTTTAATTACAACTTTAACGAAAAAAATGGCAGAAGATTTAACCGATTATTTAAAAGAATATGGAATAAAAGTAAATTATCTTCATTCTGATATTGGAACAATAGAACGTGTACAAATTATTAATTCGTTAAGAAGTGGTAAATTTGATGTATTAATTGGAATCAATTTATTACGAGAAGGATTAGACATTCCAGAAGTAAGTCGAGTAATGATTTTAGATGCAGATAAACAAGGATTTTTACGTTCATCAACAGCGTTAATTCAAACAATTGGTCGTGCGGCACGAAATAAAGATGGAAAAGTAATCTTATATGCAGATGTTATATCTAATGCAATGGAGATGGCGATTTCAGAAACAAATCGTCGTCGAAATATTCAAGAAAAATATAATGAAAAAAATAAGATTACTCCTAAAGGAATAAGTAAAGAATTATCGGATAATGTATTAGATGATAATTTAATTGATTTAGCATTAAATGCCAAAAAATATAAAAAAGAAAAAAAACATGTTTTAAGTGAATTAAAATCTGAAATGGCTCTTGCATCAAAAGAATTAGATTTTGAAAAAGCTGCACAATTACGTGATTTAATTTTAGAGATAGAAAAATAATATACATAAAAACTGATATTAATAATATCAATTTATTTTAATATTCTAAATAGATAAATTAAATATTTATATACGACGATTAGTATGAGTTAGACAATTTTTTGAAATTTAAGAATTTGATTATATTTTATATTCTATATTCCATTTTTTAATTTATTTTTGTTAATAATATTATTAACAGTATCCTCAATTGTTTTAAATTTTAAGTTTATAAATTCTGTAGAACTTTTATTAATTAGAAATAAGTTGCAAAAAATAAAATTTAGTTATAATAGTATTGGAGGAATATGAAAAAAAATAAAATATTACTTATAACAATAAGTATAATAATAAGTATAATTAGTTTAGGAATATTTATTATATTAGAAAATAATTACCAAAATTATAAAAATTATGAAAATAAAATAGAAGAGCTAAAATTAGAACAATATTATTATCCTAATTATATAGTGAGAGATAAAACTATATTAAATATGAAAAATGATATAAAAAATTCTGAAGAAAGAATAAAAACTGATATTGAAAAATATGAAGAATTAATAAAAAATCATATAGGATTAAAAGATGAATTTTGGTCAAAAGAAATAATTAATAGTAAAAAAAACGATTCAATACTTGATTATGATATAAAGATAAAAAAATATTATGAGGAACTTAATACGAAGTATACTAAAATATTAAATGAACAAAAAGATAAAATTAAGTTAAAAGTAGATACGAATAAATCATTAATTCAACAAATTTCTTATTATAAAGCAAGAATAAAAAATAAGGAACAAGAGAGGAAAAATAAAGAAGAAATAAAAAATAATGAACAAGAAACGAAAAATAAAGAAGAAGTGAAAAAACAAGAAAATAAGAAAAGTAATAATGGAATTAAAGCTAAATATATAAATGGAATATTATTGGTAAATAAAACTTATGGATTACCAAGTACATATAACCCTGGTGGTTTCACTTCTGAAACTTTTAATGCTTGGATAAAAATGAAAGAAGCGGCTAAAAAAGATGGGATATCATTAAAAATAATAAGTGGTTTTAGAACTTATGAATATCAAAAAAGCACTTTTAATTATTGGGTTAATTTATATGGAGAAGATTATGCGCGAAAGGTTTCGGCGGTACCTGGGCATTCAGAACATCAAACAGGGATGGCAATGGATATTGGGGGAACACATGGTTATGATTTAGATAGTAAATTTATAAATACTCCTGAAGGGAAATGGCTAAAAAAAAATTCACATAAATATGGATTTATAATTCGTTATCCAAAGGATAAAATTAATATAACTAAGTATAATTATGAACCGTGGCACGTACGATATGTAGGAGTTTCAAATGCAACTGAAATGTATAATAATAATCAATGTTTAGAACAATATTTAGGTGTAGCTTAATAAAAAAAGTATTTAGGAAAGTCCTAAATACTTTTTGTTATATTTATTATTTTTTACGATTAGAATAGTAAGTTTTAATTTCATGTAATATTTTTTTATTGAAGTCTTCAATTGAATAAGTAATAGTGTCATTTTCTCCATAAGGACGAACTGTTACTTGTTCATTTTGCACTTCATCATCTCCAACAACTATCGTATATGGAATTTTTGCAATTTGTGCTTCACGAATTTTTTTACCAATTTTTTCGTCACGATCATCAATTGTTACCCGAATATCTTGTTGATTAAATAAATCAAATAATTTTTGTGTATATTCTTTATGTATAGTTGGTGATACAGGAATAATATTAATTTGTGTAGGGCTTAACCATAATGGAAATGCGCCTTTATATTGTTCAATTAAAGTTGCGGTCATTCTTTCCATTGTTGAAATTATTCCACGATGGATAACAACAGGACGATGATTGTGTCCATCTTGACCAATATAATTTAAATCAAATCGTTGCGGCATTAAAAAGTCTAGTTGAATCGTAGATAATGTCACATCATGGCCAAGAGCTGTTTTTATTTGAATATCTAGTTTAGGTCCATAAAAAGCTGCTTCATCTAAAGCTTCAATAAAATCAATACCAGATTCATTTAAAGTTTCACGTAAAATTTGTTCAGCAGAATTCCACATCTCATCATCATTAAAATATTTTTCTGTATTATTTGGATCACGTAATGATAAACGATAATAATTAATATCTAATTCTAAAATTGTTGCGGCATAATTAGATAGTTCAATAACTTTTTTAAATTCATCTTTAATTTGATCTGGACGAACAAATAAATGTGCATCATTTAAACACATATTACGAACACGTTCTAAACCTGTTAGTGCACCACTTGCTTCATAACGATGCATTCCACCAAGTTCTGCAACACGATAAGGAAGTTCTTTATATGATTTTGGTGTATGTTTATAAATCATTGCATGATGAGGACAACACATTGGACGTAAAACAAAAGTTTCATTATCCATTTCAATTGGTTTAAACATATCATCTTGATAGTGGTCCCAATGTCCAGAAGTTTCATATAATTGTTTAGTTCCTAAAACAGGTGTATAAACATGATGATAACCGCGTCTAATTTCCTCATCTTTAATAAATTTTTCTAATTGATAACGAATTGTTGCTCCATTTGGTAACCATAGTGGAAGTCCGGCCCCTGTTTCTTTTGTAAAAGTAAATAGTTCTAAATCTTTACCAATTTTACGGTGATCCGAATTACGACGATTTTCTAAAATAGTTAAATGGTTTTGTAATTCTTCATCAGTAAACCATGCTGTACCATAAATTCTTTGAAGCATTTTATTATTAGAATCTCCAAGATGATAAGCACCGGCAATATTTAATAATTTAATAAATTTAAGACGTTTTGAATTATCAACATGAACACCACGACATAAGTCAGTGAATTCCCCAATCGTATATATTGTTATATCTTCCCCACGAGTATTTATTTTTTCAATTAAGTCTAATTTGTATGGTTCATCATTAAATAATTCTAATGCTTCTTGATAAGTAATAGTTTTATGATTGAATTCTAGGGCGTTAGCAACTATTCTTTGAATTTCTTTTTCAATTTTAATTAAATCTTCTTCTTTTATTTCATTATCAGCATCTATATCGTAATAAAAACCTTCATCAATAGATGGTCCAACACTAAATTTAGCATCTGGGAATAAACGTTTAACAGCTAATGCCATTACATGAGCTGCGGAATGATTTAATATTTCAAATAATTTATTTTTATCTTGAATAGTTAATAAATTTATTTTGCAATCTTGTTTAATAACAGTATTTAAATCTTTAATTTCACCATCTATTTCAATTGCAATACATTTTTTTATTAAAGAAGTAGAAATTGATTTAGCTATATCAACTCCAGTAATATTTTTTTCAAATGTTGCTTTTTTTCCATCTGGAAAAGTAATGTTAATCATATAACCTCCATATACGAAATTATAGCAAAAAAAGAGTGTTATTTGTAAATATTAAAGAATTTAAAATTAAAAAAGTAGGTGAAAAATTATAAAAAATACAAAATAATGTGATAAATTTTAATATGTTATTTAAAACTTGGGTATAAAAAGGTATTTTATGATAAAATAAAAATGGAGGATTTTATGAAAAAAACAGATGTTTTAATCATTGGAGCAGGACCAATTGGTTTATTTGCAGGGTTTTATGCTGGAATGCATGGGATGAATACAATAGTTGTAGATCAACTTATGATACCTGGTGGGCAATTAGCTGCTTTGTATCCAGAAAAACAAATATATGATGTTGCTGGATTTTATAAAATTAAAGCAAAAGATTTCATTGCTAATTTACTAGAACAATTTAATCGCTTTAAAGACATAAATGAGTTGTTATTAGATACAAAAGTTATTAGTATTGATAAGCAAGAAGATGGTAGTTTTATTGTTGATACTACCAATAGTAAAATTCATACTAAAGCAGTTATAATAGCAGCAGGTAATGGAGGTTTTTCACCAAGAAAATTTGGGCTTGAAAATGAAAAAGAATATAAAAATATTCATTATTTTGTTGATGATATAAAGCAATTTGAAGATAAAGTTGTAACAATATTTGGTGGAGGAGATTCAGCTGTAGATTGGGCACTTATGATAGAACCGATTGCAAAACAAGTTAATTTAATTCATCGGAAAGATAAATTTAGTGCGCATGATTATTCTGTTGAAATATTAAAAAAATCAGGTGTAAATATTATTACTCCATGTGTATTAGATGCTGTTGAAAGTGATGCAAATAAAATTAATACATTAAAAATAAAAAATAATATCACAAAAGAAATTAGTACATTAAAAACAGATGAAGTTATATGTAATTTTGGTTTTATTTCTAATTTAGGTCCAATTAAAGATTGGGATTTAGATATTAATTTAAATAAAATTAAAGTTAATTCTAAACAACAAACTAATATAGAAGGAATATTTGCAATTGGTGATGTATGTGATTATCCAGGAAAAGCTTCATTAATAGTTTCTGGATTAGGAGAAGCTCCAACAAGTGTAAATAGTGCATTACAATATATAACTCCGAATGAAAAAATTAGGATAATTCACTCTTCAAATATAATTGGAGGAAATAATGACAAATAAGCAAGAAACAATTGCAATGATTATTGAAGTGCTTGAATCAATTAAACCATATATACAAAATGATGGTGGAGATGTAGAGTTTATAGAATTAGATGATGATGGTATTGTATCAATTCGATTATTAGGAGCTTGTGTTGGTTGTGGAATGGCTGATGTAACGGTGTCTATGGGGATTGAGCAAGCATTAATAGAAGAAGTACCTGGTGTAATTGGTGTAGATTTGATTCAAGATAATTGGTTTTAAAATAAAAAAAGAGAAATCATTTTCTCTTTTTTTAATTATATAATTTTTTATATAGTAAATGTACTAGAAAAATAATCATGTTCATTTTTATAAGTACTCGAAACATTAATAATATATTCACCAGAATATCTAGGAGTTATAATTAAATCATAAACGCCTTTTTTAAAAGTACGTGGATTTTTAAAAGTAAAATCTTCTGCTTTGTTATATTTATTGTAAATGTCTATTTCAATAGAATCAGGCTGATAATGTTTATTGTGAAATAAAGTTTCAATATGAAGTGGAGTTGCTGTATTTATAGATGGATTTTGAGGAAAAATAATTTTATGAGAAAATCCATTATTGATTATTGCATCAAATAAAACTAAAACAACTAAAAGTATAAAAAAAAACTTAATAATAAAATTTCTTATTGTTCGCATATAATCACCACTTTAATTATATCATATATATTAAATAATATTACAATAAAAAAAAGAATTTATATAATAAAATTCTTTTTTTTAAAAATTGGCGGTGAAATCACCATATAATGGCAGGGACTGCAGGAATCGAACCCGCAACCACGGTGTTGGAGACCGTCATTATACCGTTTAACTAAGTCCCTAATATATTACTATTATTAGTATAACATAAATTGATGATTTTTTATAAAAATAAGTAAAATATGTTATACTATGAAAGGAATAGTATAGAAAAAACCGATAATTATAATAAAAAAGGAGTAATAATGAATTTAAATGTTGAAAAAAATAAAGATGTAGCTAATATTGTAATTGAATTGAATGCGGAGGAATTAGCACCATATTTAGATATAGCATTAACTAATAAAATAAAAAATTTTGAAACACCTGGTTTTAGAAAAGGTAAAATGCCAAAAGAAATGTTTGTAAAAAAATATACAATGGCAACAGTATTTCCAGATACAATTGATAACATTTTAAATGAACTTTATCCAAAAGTAGCAATGGAAAATAAATTAAATGTTATTGCAGCTCCTGAATTTGATTGGGAAAAATTAATAATTTCAGAAGAAGAAGGTTTTAAAGTAACTGGTGTTGTTGAATTAATGCCAGAAATAGAAGTAAAAGATTATAAAGATGTTCATAAAACTGTTACTAAAAACGTTGTAACTGTGGATGAAAAAGAAGTTGATGATAAAATTGCTAGTTTATTAGATAATAAAGCAATAATAGAAGTAAAAGAAGGTAATGCTGAATTAGGTGATACAGTTGTAATTGATTTTGAGGGATTTAAAGATGGGGTTGCTTTTGAAGGGGGGAAAGGTGAAAATCATTCATTAGTATTAGGATCAAATACATTTATTCCTGGGTTTGAAGAACAATTAGTTGGTGTTAAAGCAGGTGATGAAATAGAAGTTAAAGTATCATTTCCAACTGATTATCATGTTGAAGATTTAGCAGGAGCACCTGTTAATTTTAAATGTATAGTACATGAAGTAAAAACAAAAATAATTCCAACATTAACTGATGAATTAGTAAAAGAAATTCAAGGGTATGATGTTAAAACTGTAGAAGAATTTAAGTCAGTTATTAAAGCAGAAATTAATGATGCAAAATTAAAAGAAGCAGAAAGTGCTTATAGTAATGAAATAATTGAAATTTTAATAAAAAATGCAGATTTTACTGCTCCAAAAGCAATGATTAAAGAAGAAACTGACAATACAATAACAAATTTTAAAAACCAATTAAAACAACAAGGTATGGAATTTGAAATGTATTTACAAATGTTAGGAATGACAGAAGAAATTATTCGTAAGGATATTGATAATGAATCAAAAAGAAAAATTGAAGAAATGTTAGTGTTAGATGCAATTGTTAAAACTGAAGATTTTAATATTACAGATGAAGATGTAAATAACAAATTAGAAGAATTAGCAGTTACAAGTAAAATGACTGTTGAAGAAGTTCGAAAATTAATCGGAGATATGGAGCGTTTAAAACGTGATATGGCTTTTGATATGGCATATAAATTGATTTTAGGAGAATAATGACTAATAAAAGTGAAAATTATTGTTATTTTTGTGGACGTAAAGAAAAAGAAGTACATATTTTAATTGCAGGAGCAAGTACTTTTATATGCGATAATTGTGTTGAAAATGCAACTAATATAATTGCAATGGAAGAGAAAATTAATAATAATCATATTTTAGAAGGATTTAATAAATTAACTCCTAAGAAAATTAAGCAAGAACTTGATAAAGTAGTAATTGGTCAAACTAACGCAAAAAAAGTATTATCTGTGGCGATTTATAATCATTATAAACGTTTATTATTAGATGATAAAGAAATTACTTTAAATAAAAATAATGTTTTAATGGTTGGTCCAACTGGTGTTGGAAAAACATTACTTGCTAAAACATTAGCTAATATTTTTCAATTACCTTTTGCAATTGCAGATGCTACTGCATTAACTGAAGCTGGTTATGTAGGTGATGATGTTGAAACAATTATTACACGTTTGATTCAAGATGCTAATGGAGATATTGCATTGGCAGAAAAAGGGATAATTTATATTGATGAAATTGATAAAGTAGCTAAAAGAAGTAATGGATTATCAATTACTCGTGATGTATCCGGAGAAGGTGTTCAACAAGCATTATTAAAAATAATAGAAGGAACAGAAGCAAGTGTGCCAATGTCATTGGGACGGAAAAATCCGAATCAAGATATGGTTAAAGTGGATACTTCAAATATTTTGTTTATTGTTGGTGGTGCTTTTCCAGGAATTGAAGATATAGTTCGTCGTCGTTTTAATACTCGTGGAATTGGTTTTGGAAATCAAGGGAAACAAAAAACACTTGAAAAAAAAGAAGCATTTAATTTGGTTGAAACAAGTGATATAATTGAATATGGTTTAATTCCAGAATTTGTAGGGCGTTTAAGTAGCATTGTTTCTTTAGAACCATTAGAATTAAATGATTTTATTCAAATATTAACAAAACCAACTAATGCTATAATAAAACAATATATTAAAATATTTGAGATGGATAATGTTGAATTAGTATTTACTAAAGGAGCATTAAAAGCTTTAGCTAAAAAAGGTTTAGAAAAAGAGATGGGTGCACGCGGGTTATCTAATTTATTAGAAAAAATGATGACTGATTTAATGTTTGAAATTCCCTCAAATAAAAAAATTATCAAGGTTGAAATTACAGAGGATGTTGTAAATTATATGAAAACACCGCTTATAACATCAAAAGATAAAAAAGAGCGAAAAAATGCTTGAGATTAATAATGCGGATTTTGAAAAAAGTGCTGTATTTGCAATTGATTATCCAATGTGGGATAAAGATGAAATAATTTTACTTGGACGAAGTAATGTTGGTAAATCAACATTTATTAATAAATTTTGTCAACGAAAAAAGTTAGCATTTATTTCTGCTAAACCAGGAAAAACTCAAACTTTGAATTTTTTTTCTATTAATAAAGAGCTTGCTTTTGTTGATGTACCTGGTTATGGTTATGCTAGGGTTTCTAAAAAAATGCGTGAAGAATTTGGAGTAATGATTGAAACATTTTTAACAACACGCGAGAATCTTCGTTTTGCTATTGTATTAATTGATTTTAAGGTTGGTCCAACAAATGATGATTTATTAATGTATGAATTTTTAAAGTATTATAATTTGAAAGTCTTAATTGTAGCTACTAAAAAAGATAAAGTTAAGAATTCTATGATATGTAAACAAGAAAAACTTATTTTAGAAAAATTAAAATTAATGCCAGGAGATGATTTTATTGCTTATAGTGCAACTAAAGAACGAGATATGTCAATAATTTATGAAAAAGTTGAAGCACTTTTAAAATGTATGTAAATCATGCATTTTTCTATTTTTAAGGATGGTAAAATGGATAATGAATTAAAAAAAACGATGCAAAGATATGCAAAAGAAAATGATGTTCCAATAATAGAACAAGAGGGACTTGATATTATATTGAAGATACTTAAAAAGCAAGAAGCAAAAATAATATTAGAAATTGGAACAGCAATAGGATATTCAGCACTTTGTATGAATGAAATTAATAATTTAATGATTTATACAATAGAACGAGATAAATTAATGTATGAACAAGCTGTATTAAACATAAAAAAAGCTAAAAAAGAAGATGAAATTAAATTGTTATTCGGGGATGCATTAATAGATGAATTTATTTTACCTCCAAAAATAGATGTACTTTATATAGATGCTGCAAAAAGTCAATATCAACGTTTTTTTGAAAGATTTGAACATTTAGTTAAACCATGTGGAATAGTGATTTTTGATAATTTAAAATTTCATGGATATGTAGATATGGAACTTGAAGATATTAAATCTCGTAATTTAAGACAATTAATAAGAAAGTTAAAAAACTTTAATGAATATGTAAAAACAATAGATGGATATGATTATCAATTTATTGATCAAGGTGATGGAATTGGAATTTTAAGAAAGTTGGAGCAATGATAAAATTAAGTGTGACACCATTTAGTATAAAACAAGCAATTTCTTTTAATGAAAATAAGTTAGTTACAAATTTAATTATTGGATCAAAAGAATTTGGATTACGTCAAGTGACTTTATTTGATTTAGAAATGATAAAAGAATTAAAAAAAGTTACTAAAAAAAAAATATTTGTTTGTGTTAATAAATTAATGCATCAAAGTGATTTATTTAATTTAGAACAATATTTAATTGCATTAGATAATCTAGATATAGAGGGTGTAATTTTTGCAGATTTAGCTGTAAGACAAATAGTGAAAAAAAATTTTTTAAATTTAAAATTAATGTATAATACTGAAACGACTATTACTAATCAATATTTTACTAAATTTGCTAAAGAAGCACAAATTGATTATATTGAATTGGCAAAAGAAATAACTTTAAATGAGGTAATGGAAATTGCTAATAATAAAGATTGTGGAATATCAGTTAATTTACATGGTTATATTTACATGTATCAATCAGTAAGAAACCTCGTAACTAATTATTTAAATATTCAAGGTTTGAAAAAGAATGATAATCAAAAATATTTATATGATGATGAACGAGATGCTTTATATCCAATTGTAGAAGATAATCAAGGAACTCATATATTAGCAAGTAATGATTTATGTATGATTAATAAATTAGAACAAATTTTAAGTGATAAAATAGATTTTTATAAATTAGATGGTTTTTTATATGAAGAAAAAGAATATGAACAAATAGTTGAGTTATATTCACAAGCAATTAAAGATATTGAAAATAATGAATATAATGCAAAAGAATATTTACAAAAAATAAAAAAAGTAGCACAACATAAAAAGTATAATACTGGCTTTTACTTTAAAGAAACAATTTATTAGGAGAAAAATGAAAAAACCAGAATTATTAGCTCCAGCTGGAAATTTAGAAAAATTAAAATTAGCGATTATGTATGGGGCAGATGCAGTTTTTTTAGGTGGTCAAGAATATGGATTACGCTCAAATCAAAATAATTTTACAATTGATGAAATAGCAAAAGGTGTAGAATTTGCAAAAATATACAATGCGAAAGTTTATGTAACAACTAATATTTACGCACATCAAAAAAATTTTATTGGTTATGAAGAATTTGTACAAACATTAGAAAAAATAGGAGTGACTGGTATTATTGTATCTGATCCAGGTTATATAATGATAACTAAAAAAGTAGCTAAAAATTTAGAAATACATATTTCAACACAACAATCAATAACAAATTTAGCGGCAGTTGAATTTTATGAACAAATGGGAGTAGATCGTTGTGTATTAGCAAGAGAATTAAATTTTAGAGAAATAAAAGAAATAACTAATAATTGTCAAAAAGAAATTGAAGTTTTTATTCATGGAGCGGTATGTTCTAGTTATTCAGGACGTTGTACTTTATCAAATCATATGACGGGAAGAGATTCTAATCGAGGTGGATGTTGTCAAAGTTGTCGTTGGGAATATCAATTACAAGAAAAAAATAATGGACAATTTAATAATGTTAAGTTAAATAATCCTAATAAACTTTTTTCAATGAGTGTTGCTGATATGCAATTAATCAATTATATACCAGAAATATTTGATGCGGGAATACATTCTTTAAAAATTGAAGGACGAATGAAATCAAATCATTATGTTGCAACTATTGTCCGTGTATATCGTAAAGCAATAGATCAATATTATAATAATCCTAAAAATTATGTACTTGATCAAAATTTAGTTAAAGAACTAAAAAAAGCTGAAGCAAGAAAAACTTATGAAGGTTCTTTAATTGGAGATTTTAGTGAAAAAGGTCAAATTTTCGAAATGCAATATAACCCAAATAAAGAATATGAATATTGTGGGATAGTATTAGAATATGATGAAAAAACTAAAATAGCAACAATAGAACAACGTAATTTTTTTCAGGTTGGAGATGAATTGGAATTTTTTGGTCCAAATAATCAACAGTTTATGCAAAAAATTGATATAATATATAATGAGAAATTATTAGAAATAAAAAAAGCTAATCATCCGATGATGATAGTAAAGTTAAAAATGACTCATCAAGTTGATAGTATGTGGTTAGTTCGTCGTAAGCAAGTCTAAGGTAGGTGGATAATGGATGTATTATTAATTGGAATTGCTGGACCATCAGCAGGTGGAAAAACAACGGTAACAAATTTAATCCGTAAAGAATTTAGTCAAGATATTGTAACAGTTATTGCATATGATGATTATTATAAAGAGCAATCTTCAATTTCTTTAGAAGAAAGGTATTTAATTAATTATGATCATCCGAATGCTTTTGATTCAGAACTTTTAATAAAACATATTAAAATGCTTAAAAATGGTCAAGTAATAAATAAACCGAAATATGATTTTGTAGAACATAATCGGTGTAAAGAATTTGAGCGGATTAAAGCAACAAAAATAATAATTATTGAAGGATTATTTACATTACTTGAAAAAGAAATGTTAGAATTAATTGATATAAAAGTTTATGTAGAAGCTGATGCAGATGAATGTTTTATTAGAAGGTTAAAACGAGATATAAAAGAACGTGGGCGTACACCAGAAATGGTTATGGATCAATATTTAAAAACAGTTAAGCCTATGCAAGAACGTTTTATTACTCCTACAAGAAAAAATGCTGATGTAATTGTATTACGTGGTGGAGAAAACAAAGTTGCGATTGAAATGGTAACACATTTAATAAACAATCATCTGCAAAAAGGAGAAAATTATGGAAGATAAAAACATTTATTTAACACAAGAACAGTTAGAGAAATCTAAAAAAGAATTAGAGTATTATATTTTTGAAAAAAGACCTGAAATAGTTGAAAGAATTAAAGAAGCTAAATCATATGGAGATTTATCAGAAAATTCTGAATATGATTCGGCTAGAGAAGAACAAGCTTTTATTGAAGCAAAAATAAAGAGTTTAGATGCAATAGTTGTAAATGCAAAAATAATTAAAAAAATAGAAAATAGTAATATTGTTGCTCTTGGTTCAACTGTTCAGTTTATTAATGAAGAAACATCAGAAAAGCATGAATATAAAATAGTTGGTTTTGGAGCGAATCCATTGGATGAAAAAGAACCTTCAATTTCAACAGGTACAGTATTAGCGAGAGCATTATTAGGAGCAAAGAAAAATGATCAGATAGAAGTAAATGTACCAAATGGTAAAAAAAAATATAAAATTTTAGCAATTAAGTAATAATTTTAGGATAAAAATTAAAAATTAGGAGTATAATGAAAAAATTGAAAACATTATTTGATATTGAAAAGAAAAAATTAAAAAAATATGAAGCTATTGCTAATGATGTAATTTCTATGCAAGATGAAATATCATTATTAACAGATGAAGAATTAAGTTCTAAAACAAATGAATTTATTGAACGTTTAGAAAATGGAGAATCAATAAATGATATTATGGTTGAAGCTTTTGCAGTTGTTTGTGAAGCTGATTTTAGAGTATTAAAAATGCGTCCCTTTAAAGTTCAAATTATTGGAGCTTGTGCATTAGCGGATGGAAATATAGCTGAAATGAAAACTGGTGAAGGTAAAACTTTAACAGCTACAATGCCAGTATATTTATTATCATTGAAAAATAAAGGTGTACATGTAGTAACAGTAAATGATTATTTAGTAGAACGTGATGCAACGGAAATGGGACAAGTATATGAGTTTTTAGGACGTACTTATGGAATTAATAAACGTGAATTAGATACAACCGAAAAAAGAGCAAGTTATAGTGCTGATATAACTTATACAACTAATTCAGAATTAGGCTTCGATTATTTACGAGACAATATGGTAATGGATAAAGAGGGACGTGTACAACGTGGATTAGAAAATGTAATTATTGATGAAATAGATTCAATTTTAATTGATGAAGCACGAACACCTTTAATAATTTCAGGACAAGAAAAAAAGACTCAAGAATATTATACACAAGTAGATGCATTAGTTAAAAATTTCAAAGTAGAAGAACATTATGAAATTGAAGTAAAAGAAAAATCTAGTCATTTAACAAATAAAGGAATTGATGTAGTTGAAAGTGCTTTTGGGATTAAAAATTTATTTAATATTGAAAATTCACAATTAATGCATGCGATTAACCAAGCATTGCGTGCTAATTATAATATGCATAAAGATGTGGATTATGTTGTTAGAAATGGTGCTGTGGTTATTGTTGATCAATTTACTGGTCGAATCATGGAAGGACGAGCTTATTCTGATGGTTTACATCAAGCAATTGAAGCAAAAGAAGGTGTTACAACACAAAAACAAACAAAAACAATGGCAACAATTACATATCAAAATTTGTTTCGTTTATATAATATAAGTGCTGGTATGACTGGTACTGCAAAAACAGAAGAAGAAGAATTTCAAAAAACATATGATATGGATGTAATTAGAATACCGACAAATGTTGATGTAATTAGAAATGATTTAGAAGATGTTATTTTTGTAACAAAAGAAGCGAAAAATAAATTTATGCTTCAAGTTATTAAAGAACGTTATGAACAAGGACAACCATTATTAATTGGGACAGTAGCAATTGAATCAAGTGAAGAAATTGCAGAAATGTTAACTAAAGAAAATATTCCATTTCAATTATTAAATGCAAAGAATCATGCTTCTGAAGCTGAAATAATTAAATTAGCAGGGAAAAAATCAACTGTTACAATTGCAACCAATATGGCTGGTCGAGGAACAGATATTAAATTATCAGAAGAAGTTTGTAATTTAGGAACGTTCCATTCAAAAGTATTTGATAAAGAATTTAGTGCAGCAGGATTAATGATAATTGGTACAGAACGTCATGAATCTCGTCGTATTGACAATCAATTACGTGGACGTGCAGGACGTCAAGGAGATCCAGGTACAAGTATTTTCTTTATTTCATTTGAAGATGATTTATTAAAACGTTATGCAGGCGATAAAGCAAAACGACTTTTAGGTAAATTAGCAGCAGATATGCCAATTGAAAATAAAATATTGACTAAACGAATTGAATCAGCACAAAAAGAAGTTGAATCAGTAAATTATGATACGCGTAAAAATTTATTAAAATATGATGATGTTTTAAGAGAACAACGAGAAAATATGTATTTACAACGTGATTATATTATTGATTGTGATGATTTAATTAAAGAAATTCGTATTATTATGGAACGTTATATTTCACATGAAGTTGACTATTATTTAGAACTTGATGATATTCAAGGATTAAAAGATGCAGTAAGTCGAAATATATCTAATAAATCAATTGATCATGAAAATAAAGAATATAAAGAAAATATTATAGCACTTGCAAATGAAGAGTTAGATAATAAAATTAAAGAACATGGTGAAGAATTAATTAATGAGTTTATAAAAACTATTATGATAAAAGTATTAGATGAAGAATGGATAGATCATATTGATCAAATGCAAAATTTACGTGAATCAATTGGATTACGTGGTTATGGTCAAATTGATCCCTTATTAGAATATCAAAAAGAAGGTCGTGATATGTTTGAAGCAGTAATGGATAGTGTTGAAAAAAACATTATTAAAATTTTATTAAAAGGTAAAATTAAAACTGATGCAGAACGTGAAGCAATGATGTCAAAATTAAAAACTGCACATGATAATGCGGTTGGAAAAAAACAAGAAACAGTTATTAAAAATACAGATGATGTAATTAAAAAACAAGGACGTAATGAATTGTGTGCTTGTGGTAGTGGGATAAAATTTAAGAATTGTCATGGGAAATAATATGGAAATTTTTGAAGTGAAAAAAGAATTTTTATTAATTAAAGAAAAATATA
>CAMZNW010000220.1 GCA_947313935.1 uncultured Mollicutes bacterium | reverse complement strand
AAGCAATATTTTCTAGTTTCATAAGATTATCCCCCTTTCCGTTTTGTAAGTTTTTAAACTTACAAAAATATTATACTACTTTTTTCAAAAAATTGCAAGCTTTTGTAAGTTTTTCCTCTTACTTATGTTGAGTTATATTATATAATGAACTTAGTATCTTTAATTTATTTTTATTAGTATCATCATAACTTTGTACTTCAAAATCACTATTAGAACTATTTCTAGAATACTCTTTTAAAGTAATTCATGGTCTTCTTTTTGAACAATAAAGTTACTATATTACCAAAATATTTATATTTATATTTTCTATTAACTCTTAATAAACTTATAATAAAGTATGATATCTCATTTTTTTATCAACAAATAAAGTCTTAGTAAGAGGATAATTAATTCCGGTTAATAACATATTAACTACTAATACTACATCATTTGTGTTTGTTTGACTTTTTAATATTCTTTTACACATGGAAATTGTTCTTTATATTTATAATGTATTTTACTTTTATATTCAATTACTATTTATCACAATGTTCCATATACTATTTTCCCTCTATATAGAAGCATTTCAATTCTACTTGTTATATCTATTTTATTATTTATATGAGTATAATATTTGTATTGCTTGATAGTTCCATTTGTGCTTTAGCAATTAAAATTTCTTGTATGAATCAACTCATATAAACTTTCTGTCAAAGAAGTTATTTTAACATTAAATTTAGAACATAAACTACTAAACTTATAATATTTTTTATACAAAATATATTATAAAATAATTCAAATTATATTCTATCGTAATTCTAGAAAGTGGAATTTTTTCCATTAATATAAAAAATACAATGACTTAATCATGTATTTTTATTATTTAAAAGTATTATAGTTCAATTTCACAATAGGTTATTCTTCTAATCTTTTAATCAATTCATCTATAACTTCTTTTACTTTCTCTGTTTCTTCATATTGTTTTGAAAAAAGTTTATTCATTTCTTCTTTTATTTTCTCTGTTTCTTCATATTGTTTTGAATAAAGTTTATTTACTTCTTCTTTTAACGTTTTATTAGGTTTTTTACATATAAAGTACATTATTAATATTCCAAATAGAATTATACTTTCAATTATTGTATTTATCATTTCTCTCCTCGACAATATTTTTTATATTAATTATGACTTTTTGAGAGTCATCACTCCATGTTTTTGAAGTTATTCTATATATTGGAAGCTTATATTCTTCTTTCAATATAATTTCTTTATTCTCGTCATTTAATAATGATTTCTTGTCATTATGAAATTCTTCGCCATCTATTTCAATAACTAATAATTTATGTAGATCATTGTTTAATATAATCAAATCATATTCATAATGTCCTATTAAAGCATTAGGACTAAGTATATAATTATAAAGATATTTTTCTAAAGAAGTATAAACTTCTTCTTCAAATGAAGATCTAAATACAAGTTCTTTTTGTTCGAATTTAATTTTTTTATCATTTAAAATAAATTTAAACTTGTCCAAAAAATTTTCTAATAAATCATCAGCACTAAAGTTAACAAATTCCCAATCTCTAGATTTAAAATATTTTTGTTTATCATATTCTAACGCCAAAGAATTAGAATTTATTAAATTAATACCAAAAACATAGTGTTTTGATTCATTATCATACAAAGCAATCATCATATAATACCTTTTCATACCCACATTGTAGTTTATAGTGTATCTTTTTTCTAAACTTAAACAAGAAAGTATTTCTTTTAAATATTTAGAAATTTCATTTTCTCTATTAGTTTCTTCAACTCCTTTTTTTGTTTTATTTTCTACTAATTGTAAAAAGTCTTTTATAATTAGTAGATTTTCATTATTTGAAATAATATCTTTACTTTCATACGAAGTAACAACTATAATTTTTTTCTTTGCTCTACTAAATAGAACATTTAAAGCATTTTTAAATTGCAACTTATTTACTTCACCTAAACTTTGATTATTGTTAGTAATATTATATGTCATCCCTATAATAATTTCATCTGCTTCAACTCCTTGTATATTATCTATATTCCTAATAAATTCTACATCTAAATTTTTTTCTTCTAATTTTTCCACTGAAAGTTTATTAAATAATATAACACCATATTTTATGTCCTTATTTTTTTTAACTATTTTCTCTATTTTTTTTAATTCTTTTTCATTTATTTTTTCTAAAATATCACCATGAACATTATATAACTCAAATGGATTTTTCTTACTATACATATTTTCTATTATTTCTAACTCATTATTGTAAAAATACTTATTAGAAATTAACATTAAATCTCTAGATTGCGCTCTATAAATTGTATTTAATAAAACTTTGTTTGACGTAGACTTATCGATTAATGATTGAATACCTTCTTCATCATAATCTTCATCATTATCCTCTATTTCAATATTTTTAATAAATCTATTGATTGGTCCCATTTGTTGCTTATCTCCTACAGTTATGTATTTTTTAGCTCGTGCCAATAAAGATAAAGTGTTTTCGTATTTTATTTGCGATGCTTCATCAAAAATAATATAGTCAAACAACTCTAATTCCAAAGGTAAATCAACAACTGCTTCTTGGATAGTACTTACAAATATTGGTGCGTATTTAATTAAAAATTGCATATTATCGCGCAATATTTGATTAATACTAGCTCTTGGAAATATTTTTGTTCTTAAAACTTTTTCTATACTTTTAGGAATATGGTTTTTTATATGGTTTTTTTTATCATTTGCTTCTCTAATAATTTCTTTATAATTCGATTGTGACTTAATAAAATTATACTTTTCTATCTTCTTAATTTCTTCATTAACATTTTCACTAAATTTAGTGAAATCTTCTTTTTTAATTTTTGCATATATTTTTAACATATCATTATATGGTTCATCATAAAAATACTTATAATCATACTGCTTTAATAATCTTATAAATTCATTTATTGTTGCTTTTTCAACTTTAACACCTTTTAAAAACCTTAAAATATAAGCTATATTATTTTCTTCTACATTTTTATATTCTTTTATTAAATTTATTTCATCATTTGTGAAATTAATAAAATTTTCACTTTTCAAATAGTTCGAATTATTTTCTCAATAATCATTTTATCAATATTATTTAGAATATTGTAATATTCTGAAAAATTATCTATAGAAGATTTTTTTTCATCACTAGATAATTTTTTAGAATAGTTTATTTTTTCATGTTTATTGGAAAAATGTCTATTTTTAATTTTATTCAAAATTGAAATGTATTTAATCTTCTTTTATTTCTTTTCATAAAACTTTATTTCTTCTAAGAATACAATATCTTCTTTAAATAAGTATTTTAGTTCTGTCCTACTTTCTAAATCTGATTTTTTTATATATAAATCTATAAATTGTATCCTTTTTTCTTTAGACACATCTAAACATTTTGATATTTTATATCTTTTAACTTTTCAAAGTCAATTTAACTGACTTCTTCATAATCATTTTTTAATAATTTACTATATATTTCTTTATAATAAAAATTATATTCTTTATTTTTATAAAGATTTTCTTTTTCTATTCAATTACTATTTATTATAATGTTTCGTATACTGTTTTTCCTCTATAAATAAACATTTTAATTTTACATGTTATATCTATTTTTATTGTTTTAATAACATCTTTATATGCCATAATTTTTGCATTACTAATTATTTTATTTTTCATTTTCTTATACTCTTTTGCATTCAAATTTTCTAAAATAAATAATTCTTTTAATCTTTTTAATTTTGAATCTTTAGTCTTTTCAACACTTTCTTTTCTTAATTTTAC
>CAMZNW010000219.1 GCA_947313935.1 uncultured Mollicutes bacterium | reverse complement strand
ATGTTAGTATATATTTTTCTTGAGATTTTTTTATTTAATAAAAACTTTAATTAACTCGTTATTTATCGTTATTTCTCTATTAGCACTTTTAGATTTAGAAGAAATAATAATTACTTTAGAATGTTTTATTTACATATTGTTTGTTACACATGCTGAAAAATTAACTTTTAGAGGAAATGATAGTATTTGTAAATAATTAAATCCATATTATAAAGATAGTTTTAAAACAAGATATATTTTTAGTTAGAAATTAATTGTTGTCTATATTTTTAAATATTATTATTTATTTTATAATTATCATTATCCAATGAATAAATTATTTTATTATTTTCTAAATAATCAAAATAATAATAAATATTTATAGTTTTAGACTCTATAATTTTTTCTAAAAAGTTCGTTATTTCTTTTTTTCTAACTTCATTTTTATTTGAGAAATAAAGTTTTAGAAGATCAGAAATACTTTTATTATTCGGATTTTTAGTTGAAAATAATGTAGTTGTTGTATAACCATGTATTTTAGACCAAATTCGGTATGATGTTATTTCTCCATATTTTTTTAAAATCTCATTAGATATATTATATAGGATATCTTTTTTTAAAATTATTCCTTCAATAAATTCTTCCACTATTATTTTTTCAAATATATAGTAATCTTCAAAAATATCTTTATTTAAAAGATAATATTTTTTTCTAGAATATAATAATTCTTCATTTGAAAAAAATTGCAATAATTTTTTATTAAGATACGAACAATTACTAACATTTGGAATATCTGAAATACCAATATTTTCTAAATTTTCTTTGGTTTTTTCTAAATAATTTATATTTTCTAATTGCATACTATTTATATTAAATTTAAAAAAATTAAAATCTTCATGAAATAATTCTTTCAATATAAAAAAAATACTTTCTTTATTTATATTAATTTTTTGAAAATCTTTTTCAAATACATCAGCTATATCCTTTTGTCCACTAAATGGTATGTTTTCTTCTATTTTATGGTATAAATAAGCTTTATTGTTTAATAAAGTTTCTTCTATTTCAGAAGCAATTATATATTTGTTCTTTGCTAATTTAAAAACTTTACTGTTGGAGTCCAAGAGGCTTTCTATAGATTTTATTGTTACTTTAGTATGTGTACTATTGTATAAAACACCATG
>CAMZNW010000218.1 GCA_947313935.1 uncultured Mollicutes bacterium | reverse complement strand
GTTATTAATAACTTTGTTTTTTTTAAAATCTTACTATACTTTTCTTTTGTACTTTCTAAAATAAATTCATTTTGATATACTCTTAAATTTTCATGTATTTTAAATACTATCTCTAAGTTATTTTCATCTGCATATGCTTGTATTTTTTTACTTTTCATTACCGCATTCCAATTTGTAATAAACTCATCTTTTTTTTTAGGTAAATAATGACGCCATGTTGGAGCAATTAGTAAAATAGTTTTTGGCATATCATTTATTAATTTATCATATCTAGGTAATCCAGTTATAACCAATTGTTCTCTTAAAACACTATAGTATTTTTCAACAATGCTATATTCTAATTGATTAGTTAATAACATTTTTTGAAACCTTTTAGCAAAAAGCCAATTAGATAAATCATCAGTAATAAAACCATGTTGTAAAAATATATATTTACACATTACTTTTATATTTTTTCCATACCTCCAGCCTTTATAATTTTCAAATTTAGGATTTAATGATGTTGATACAAGAAGTTTTGCATTTAAATATTTTTTTTCAAATTCTTTTGAACCAAGTTGTAATACATTAGGAAATATTTTTTTTAATTTTTCATATTCATTATTTTCTTCTATTACAAAAAAGATGTTTTTCATTTTTTTTTCTAAACTATATTCAAACATATATATAGCACTATCATCTTCTACTTCTAATCTATCCATAAATAAAATATTTTTATTGAATTTATTATTTATTTTTAAAATTTTAGTTGGTTTATTAATTATATGATTGCTTATAGTAAAGTTTTTAGGTATACTTATTATTAATCTACGTACTATTGTTTTATTTAGAATATAATAATAAACTTCTTTATATTCTAAATCATCAATTGAAATTATTTCTTTTTTATTGTTTTTTATTTCTTGATAATTCACATCTCCAATTACATGATATATCATTCCATCTTTTAAAGTATCATAATAATATACTTTTACTTTTTCATGATTAATATTTAATGCACAATCATGAATATACCACCATTTTTTATTTTTATCATACTTTTGGATATTTATATAAGGTCGTACATCTATTTCTAAATTTTGATTTATTTTGAAATTATTTATAAAATACTCACTCAAATATTCTTGTTGGTTTTTTGCACTACAATCCATTGAATCACATATATCTTTTAATTGTTCTATTGAAATTTTAACATTATCTATTTTAAACTCAGCTTCCTTAACCTCATTTATTTTTAATATTTCCCAAAAATATCTATGAAATGTATTTATAGTTATTTTATTTAACTTAATAAATTCTTCACTTATTATTATAGAATTTATATCTTTTTTTACACCTTTTTTAAAAAAGTAATAATTATCTTTTTCTATATTTATACTTTCAAACTTATGATTTATATATTTTTTCATTAAATAATCTCCAAATATTAATTTAGTCCTACTATATATTTAATTAGTTCATATTTTAATATTTAATTTGAAAATTAAATTTACAGTGTTTTTATAATGTCTTATTCATCTTTACTTAAACTTTCTGATAATTTTATTTTTTTTATTGTATTAAAAGATAATTGTGCACTTAATAAATAAATACTAAAAATTATTATTAATCCAAATAGTTCCATTATAACATTTAAATGAACTTGGAAAGTAAAATCCATATCTTTCATTGCTAAGATAATTGCTTTATTAATTAAATAATTTAAAATTGGAATTAAACTTATATAAATTATTAATACAAACCATTTGTATATTCCTATTGTCATGTTTTTTATTTCATTATTACTATAACCTAATACTTTCATTATTGAAATAGTTTTTTTATTTGATTCAATTATAATACTCGAAATAGTAAATAACGTAATAAAAGCTACTATTGATGAAAATATTACAATTATTATTATTATTATTTTCATTACATGAAGTTGATCTTTCATTACAACTTTTAAATCTTGACTTGTTGTAAAAATTACATTAGGATCTAGCTTTTTAATTTTTTGTTTTTCACTATTACTTAATATTTTGTTGTAATATTGTCCATTAGCATAATTATCTTCTAACATTAGACTTTTTTGTAAATAACTAATATCACCATAAACTTTAACTGCAATATCATCATTTGTTACATCTACAATTGGGAAAGTTATTTTTTGATTGATATTATAAGGATTTTCTATTATTATTTCATCATCTAAATTTAAATTATATTTTTTCATAAAACTATCGGTCGCTGTTAACCCATTTTTATTGTTTAATAATTCTTTATCCTCATTATATAAATGTACATAATCATTATTTTTTTTTTTTTTTTCTTGAATATTAATTTTCTCATTATCATTTTATTTTACATTAAATTCATTATTACTGTTTATTTTTTCTAAATTTCCTTGCACTTTAATAAAACTTTGGTTATTTTTTGTAATATTGTGTCCATTTGAATAAGTTACCATACTTTTATAAGTAAATGTAGTTTTATATGTATTATTAAATAAATCATTCATTGAAGTATAC
>CAMZNW010000217.1 GCA_947313935.1 uncultured Mollicutes bacterium | reverse complement strand
CGTTCGACTTGCATGTATTAGGCATGCCGCCAGCGTTCATCCTGAGCCAGGATCAAACTCTCAGTAAAAGTTTGCTGCTCATTTTTTTGTTATCAATTATTATATTGACGGGTTGTTATCTATTTAGTTTTCAGAGTTCTTTACTGTTGATTTATATTCTTACCAACAAAATATATTATAGCATTTTAATTTATCTATGTCAATAGTTTTTTGTTTTTTATGGTGTTTTTTTATTAATTAATTTTTAAAACCTTTATTTTATAAGGCTTTTTTGTTTTTTATTAAAAAATGATTTTATTTTTCATAAAATCATTTTAAATTTATCCCAATATTTTCATACAAAAAACTGCTACAAATATTCCTAGAAATATACCACTTAATACTTCAGATGTAGTATGTCCAATTAATTCTTTCAATTTTGATTCTCTCTTTTTACTATCCTTCATATTTAATGCAGAATATAAACCAGTTATATCCATTACTATTTCATTAATAACTTTAGCTTGTTTACCACTTTCTCCACGAACTTTTATCGCATCATGTAAAGTTATTAGAGCAAATACCATACTAATAGCAAATGTTGTTGAATTAATCCCATCTTTTATGCCAACCCCTGTTGTTAATGCAATGACAAATGCTGTATGTGACGAAGGCATTGAACCTGTACTGAAAACTATTGATATATCCCATTCATTATGTTTTAAATAGTATACTGGGATTTTAATAATTTGTGCAACTACCATCGCAATAATAGCAACTATTAAAATATTATTCATCTTTTATCTCCTCTAAATAATATAAATTATCATGAATTTTTAATTCTGGATACTCTTTTAAAATTACTTCTTTTGAAAGGATAGAATTAATTTCAATTTCAATTTGTTCTGTATCTGCTTTTATTTTTTTATTTTCTTTACTAGCATTTATAATTTGCAAGTTTAATCGATAAGAATAAGTTTTCCCAACTACATAAATACTTGCTGTTAAAAATAGTATTATATAAATAAAAATGATCCGTGCTTTATATTTTTTTAATGACATTATATCCTTTCCAATACTCTTAAACGTGCACTTTTCGACCTAGAATTAGCTAATAATTCTTTTTCACTTGAAGTAATTGGTTTAGTAGTTATTCTTTTAAATTCACAAGATAATTGTTTTGGTATTACTGGTAATTTTTCTAAATAAGTTGGTAGTTGTGTCCATTCTCTAAAATAATATTTACATATTCGATCTTCTAAAGAGTGAAAAGTTATCACTGCAATTCTTCCAGATGAATTAAGAATATCTTTACAAGCTATTAATGTTTCTTCAAAAACATCTAGCTCTTTATTTACCTCAATTCTAATTGCCTGAAATACTCTAATTGAAGGATGTGATTTTGCACTGTAAAATACTTTTTTCGGAATACAATTTAAAATTAAGTCTGATAATTGTTTTGTCGTTGTTATTGGATATTCTTCACGAGTATTTACAATTACTTTTGCGATTAAATGGGCAAATTTTTCCTCACCATATTTTTTAAATATATTTTCTAACTCTCTAATTGTATAAGTATTAATTATTTTTTGAGCTGTTAATTCATTTGAAGTATCCATCCTCATATCAAGTGGACCATCATGCATATAGCTAAATCCACGTTCAAAATTATCAATTTGCATTGATGACACACCTAAATCAAACAATATTCCATCAATTGTTTTTATATTCAATTCTTTTAACTTTATAATTAAATCTTTAAAATTAGCTTTAATTATAATAACATTTTTATTATTATTGAATTTAATCTTAGCATTATCTACAGCTATTTGATCTTGATCAAAACAAATTAATCGTCCTTTTTCAGATAATGATTCTAATATTAATGCACTATGTCCTCCACCACCTAGTGTTGCATCTACATAAACACCATCTGGTTTTATATTTAATGCTTGAATTGATTCTTCTAATAAAACTGTTGTATGCTTAAACATTTTTCTCCTAAGAATTAATAAATATTGTAATTAAAAACACAATAATATAATAATAAATATATAATTGTGTAAATAAAATCAAAGTATGTCGAGATACTCTTTTAAAAGAATAAGGCTTTTTTTTTCTTTTAAAATGAAACACCATTAATAAATATAATGATAATAAATACCCAACTAAAATCAATATTGATTTAGGACTATCAAATGCATAAATTGTTAAAAAATAGAATGTTTACAAATAAATTGGACCACAATATAAACTAGCTTTTTTTTTGAAAATCCAATATATACAAATATTAAA
>CAMZNW010000216.1 GCA_947313935.1 uncultured Mollicutes bacterium | reverse complement strand
CTTCTTTTAATACATATAATAATAAATTTCATGATATAAGTACAATTGAAACATATACAAAAAATAATCGTGTTTTAAAACGTAATAATGAATTAACACATGAAGGATTAATGGCTGAAAATAAATTAAATTCACATGTTTTTGTTAAAAAATGTAAAGGTGAACAATTTTATTATGTTGGTCAAATAGAAAATGTAGTAAGTGCAACTGAACTTATAAAAGAAGATGGAACTAAATATATTAAGTATATTTTTGAATTAGAAAATGGATTATCTGAAGAAATATATAATTATATTATTTCATAAATTTATTAATTTATAAAGAGAATTTTAAATAAAACATAAAAAAGATCTTTTATAAAAGATCTTTTTTATATAAAATGATGAATCAATAATAATAAAAATATAATCCAATTAGAAACTGAAATTATAAATACTCCGCCTGCAGCAGAATCTTTTGAACGTTTAATTAATTGTTCATACTCACTTGAACAAAAATCACACAAATTCTCAACTCCAGTATTAAGAAGTTCTAAAGCTATTACTAAAGAACCACCCATTAAAATAATAATAATACTATAAAAATCAAAATTTAAAATTACACTTAAAACTAATTGAATTATAAAAAAACTAAATTGTACTCGACACATAAATTCTTCTTTAAAAGTCTCTATAACACCTACTTTAGCATTAAAACCACTAGTACTAATTTTTTTTAAAATATTACTCATTAATTTCTCCAAATAGAGGAGCCCATACAACACCAATTGCACCTACACCAACATGAATTGATATAACAGGACCTAATTGATTAATATATCCATTACTAATATTACAATTACCCTTACGATTAACATAACTATTTAACTTAGTAGCGTTACCCTTAGCTAAAACATGTGTCGTAATAAAATAATATTCTTGCTCTGACATATTTATTTCATCTAAAGCTTTCTTAGATAATAACTTTAAAGCTTTCTTAGTACTTAAAACCTTATCAAATTCAATAAGTTCCCCATCAACAAGTTTTAAAATGGGCTTAACCCCGAATAAATCACCAATAGTTGCAATCTTAGAATTGACACGTCCACCATAAACTAAATAATTTAAATTATCAACAAATAAATAAACTTGTGCATTAATCTTATAAAAATCAACAATCATATCAATCTCTTTAAAACTTAAATTACGCTTAATATTATTTGTAATTCTAAAATATTCTTGAATAACAATTCCAGAAGCTTGTGCTGCTAGTAATGTATCAACAACTTTAATCTTAATATCTTTAAATTGCTCCATAATGGTTTTAGATGCTAATATAGCCCCTTGATATGTACCAGATAATTTAGATGAAACACAAAAGATAATAATCTCATTAACTCCATCATTAATCAAAGCTTCTAATTGTTCTACAAATGCATATGTTGTTGGTTGAGATGACTTTGGTAAAACCTTTAAATGATCAATCTTTGTAAAAATACGCTCATTTAACTTAACAATATCCCCCATCTCACTAAATGATTCATCTTCAAAATTAATTGAAAGAGGAATTGAGATAATATTATTTTCCTCAATAAATTCCTTTGGTAAATAAAACGTTGAATCAGTTACAATTGCTCTTTTCATAATACCTCCTAAGTAATATATATCTATTATACTATACTTTGAATTTCAAAGAGATTTTTTTTAATTAAAAATTTTTAATTTAAATAAGTAGTAATAATTTTTGATACAGGTATAGTAATAGTATATTTCATAATAAAAAACTATATAAAAGGATAATTAAATATTACCTTTTTTTTATGTGATATATTATATGAAAACATTTGAAAAATAAAAAGAACATAGGAGAAAATAGTGTGCTATACTAGTTAAGTTAAAATAATAATTTTTTAAGGAGAATATGAGTAATTCAAATAAAGATAGACTTAATTTCTTACCGGTAGAAGGTGAAGAAACAAAATATGCTAAAATGCTAAAAAAACATATTGAACAAGGATGTAATAATATTGGATTAATTGGTGGATATGGTGCTGGTAAAAGTAGTATTTTAAATAGTTTAGAAGGAGTATTAAAAGATGATAAAAAATATAAAGTTATAAAATTATCATCATTAAATATTTCAAAAGAAAATAATATTTCAAAAGAAAATAATAAAAAATATATTGAACAAGAATTAATTTATCAATTATATAATCAACTTGGTTCTAACAATGAAACAATAAAGTTAGAGTTAGAATTAAATGATTATAATAAATTAAAGTATAAAAATTATCATATTATAGTAATAGTAGTAACGATAATATTTTTAATATTTTTAATAAATATTCAAAATTTAGAAAGTATAAATCAACATATTAAAATTCCTCATCTAATAAACATAATAATAAAAATATGTTTTATAGTTGGGACTATAATTACTTTATTCTCAATCTATAGTTTTTCAGCTGTAATTAAATATTTTACAGCCAATGCAGGATTATTAAAAATTTACAATACAGAAATAAAACAAGATAAAGTAAATGTATCTAATTATATAAATAGAGGAGATCAAGTTATTTGTACGCTTTTAAAAGATATTTATAAAAAAGATAAACAACATCTAGTAATATTTATTGAAGATATTGATCGTCATAATGATGAGATAATTTTTACAAAAATATATAAGATAAAAAATATTTTAAATAGTATTGAAGATATTGAGTTTACTTTTATTCAAGCAATAAAAGAAGAATCATTTATTGGGAAAGAAATAACAAAATATTTTGATGCAATTGTCGATATAATTCCAATATATGATACTTATTCAGCTAGTGATCAATTAATGATGCAATTAGGAAATGATGAAAGTTGGGAAAAACCATTTTTAAATAAAATTGCACTTGTTATACCTGATATAAGAGTAATGTATCGAATTATAAATCTATTTAATGAATATTATACAATGCATAAAGAAGTTGAAAAAGAAAACTTATTAACAATTGCTACATTAAAAGTTATTAATAAAAAAATATTTGAATTAACTCCAGGAAAAAATTTAAATATTTTAGATTTAGTTTTATTTTTTTTAGATTATATGAAATTGTCGGAGGAAGAACCAAAATCCAACGATATAATTTTAAGATCAGTTGTTGAAGTTGATAAAACAAGTGATACAATAATATTAGAATATAATGGTGTATTTGACAAAGATGTACATAATATATCACTCAATGAACCTGATGATTATTGGATGATGTGTACTAATGAATTTCAAAATTATAAAAAAGGAATGAAGATAGAAATAAAAACTATTGAATATAATTTATTAGAATATGTGATAGATAATCATTATTTAACAGAGGATTACAAATTAATAATTTCAAACATAACAGATAAGTTCAATCAAAAAGATCGCAAATTTATCTATCATTATCAACATAAAGATACAATTTTAGAACAAGGGAATTATAAACTTACTGAACCAGAAAAAATAGTTGATGAATATTTTGGTAAAGATTATATTTCAAGTGTTGCTGGAATAAATAAAGATATATATAAAGTTTTATTAAAAAGAGTAAATGGTAGTGATTTCTTTAAAATAGCTTTTAATAGTATGCTAAAATTAATACTTGGAATAGAAAATAAAGGTAATGTTTTTGAAATTGATTATACTGAATTAACAAAAGATAATTTAACGAAAGAAGTTGAAGAGATTATATTAAATATGTTTAGAAAAGAACAAGAAAAATATAAAACTAATTTATTAGAAATATTTAAGTTGACAAATAGTGAAAATGAAAAATTTAATAGTAGAGAAATGATTCAAGAAATTTGTTCATATTATATAATTGGAAAAATATTTTTAATGATATATCATGAAACAAATTTTGAAATATTTAAAGATACTTTAAAGATTATTGAACAATATATTTCAAAGTATAATTTAGAAGAAGAGGAAGCTTTTGAATTGTATTGTTGTTATGTTAATAATTACGATGATTTTAATAGAACTAAAACAGAAACTAGTAATTTATTAAGTAATGGTAAATATAAAAATAAGTTTAAATACATTGGAAAATTAAGTAAGCAACATAGTATTAGTATCAATTATAATAATATGAATGAATATGAGAAAGAAATTCTTGATAAAATAATTAATAAGAAACATTGGAAATTAAATGCAGAAAAAACAAAATTAATTAGATATTAATAATGATTTTATTATAAAAGAATAAAAATATATTTTAAAGGATGAAAAATGAATGTAATAAATATTAATTTTGGGGATAAGGTACGTGTTAAAAATAATGAACTTCAAATTACTAATGATGATATTATTAGTTTAGTTCCAATTAGTGAAGTTGAAGTATTAATAATAGAAAATCCAGCTTGTTCTTTATCAGGAGCAGTTAATGTATTATGTATCGAAAATAATGTACCTATTATATATTGTGATTCTAAAAGAACTCCTATTTGTGTTTCAACTGGTTATAATACGTATTATAAACAATTAGAACGTTTAAAGGAACAAATCAAATGGAGTAGTATAAAAAAACAAAAATATTTTCGTAAAATAATAGAACAAAAAATTAATAATCAAGTAAATTTATTAGAGCATTTAGAAATAAAGCAAGTTCAAATAGATAAGATGAAAAAATTGTTAGAAAACTTAAATGTAGAGAACGTTGATATTATTGAAGCTAATGTAGCTAAAATTTATTTTAAAGCATTATTTGGAGATGATTTTATTCGACATAATGATGATGAAATAAATTATGCCCTTAATTATGGGTATGCAATTTTAAGAAGTAAAATAAAACTTAAAATTGTTGCAAAAGGTTTGCACCCAACACTCGGAGTATGGCATAAAAGTCAATTTAATAATTATAATTTATCTGATGATATCATAGAAGTATATCGAAGTATGGTAGACTATGTAGTATATATATATTTAATTAAAGATGATAAGTTTACAAAAGATGAGAAAAATTTTTTACAAAGAACAATCTTTCAAAAAGTATTGTTTGAAGAAAAAGAATATGATTTTAATATAAGTATAGATTACTTTATAGATAACATGATTAATTTTTTAAATAATAGTAGTAATAAAATAACTATTCCAGTATTAGATTGTGATTTATATGAATACTAAATATGTAATGATATTATTTTATGATATTCCGAGTGAAGAATCAAAGCAGTATCAAAAATTTAGAAAATATATTATAAGTATTGGTTTTGTACAAATTCAAGAATCTGTATATTTTAAAAATATAAAAAATAAAATGAATATTAAAAAAATTAATAGAGAATTAAATATTATTGCTCCAAATAATTCAAATATCAGAAGTTTTTACATATCAACAGATAAATTTGATAAAATTAATATAATATCCGGTGAACTTTCTTTAAATGAGAAAATAATTAGTCAAAAACATAATATATTAGATTTTTGACTTTCGTTTTCAGGGTGTTCTATATCCAAAAAGCAAAAAAATATCAAAAAAAAAATAATAAATATATCAAAATATCCTATAATTAAAGGCTTATAAGTCTAAAAAAATATTATAGGATATAGAGCACCCCGAAAACGAAGGGGACTAAAACGTAGC
>CAMZNW010000215.1 GCA_947313935.1 uncultured Mollicutes bacterium | reverse complement strand
ATATAATGATAATAAATACCCAACTAAAATCAATATTGATTTTGGTCTTTCAAATGCATAAATTGTTAAAAAATAGAATGACAACAAATAAATTGGACCACAATATAAACTAGCTTTTTTTTTTGAAAATCCAATATATACAAATATTAAATATATTATAAATGGAAATATTAAAATTATTTTAATCATATTTAAAACAATATTCTCTAGCAATACTCCTCCAATATTAAATAAAGGTGTCTTTAAACACCTTTATTTTTCTATAACTGTTCTTTTATTATATGTTCCACAATTAGGACATGCACGATGTGATTTTATAATTTCTTCACATTCTGGACATTTTGTTATTCCTGTTAATTCTAATTTAAAATGTGTTCTTCTTTTTCTTTTACGAGTTTTACCTATTCTACGAAATGGTACTGCCATAATACCTCCTTAATTAATTTTTGAATAGATCAGAAAACGGTGAATACATATCATTATCTAATAACGAATGTGTTGTACTTTCTTTTTCACCACGTGCTTGTGAATAGTTAAATGGTACATCAACTAAGATTAACTCCCATACTAATTCTGTTAGATTGATTTCACTATTAAAATAGTCAATATCATTTTCATTTGCACTTTTTTGATCATTGGTAAATAATACTTTTTCTTCAAAATTAAAATCTAAATTTAATGCATTTAAATTTAAAGCGTCTAAATAATTAATATTATAAGCAACATTTATTACTAACTGCACTTCATGTTCATCTACTAAATACGCTTCAACTTTAACATTAGCATAATTTACTTTTTCTAATAATGCATCTCTACATTCTTTTTTAGAAAAATCTATTTGTTCACTTAATGTTAAAACATTTTTAATTTTTAATTCTTCAAAATTTAAGTTCATTTTACCACTACTCCATATATATTTTACTATTTTTTACTTCAAATGTCAAATTTTGTTCAAAATTATTATAAAATTCATTTATTTAGACTAGGAAATAATCCCTTAAATTCTTCCATAAATTCAAAATTTGTTGCCAAAGTATGATTTGTTACTAATTTATTTCTATATTCCCAAAATAATTTTGTTTTTTTTAAAAATTCTGTTTCTTTTTGAGAATCATAACTTATTGATTTTATTTCAAACATTTTTTTATATAATTTCACATCAATTAAACTCTTTTTTAAATCTTCACAAGCATTATCAACGTCACACTTATCTAATTCTTCAAAATTATGTAGATTACTAAAATTATACTTTTTTATAATTTTTTGAATTATATTTTTCAATTCTCTTGCTCGTGGTAGTAAAATTAATTGCGCTTTATTTAATCCAACTACATACATATATGTTCTTATTTGCCATTCATAACTTTTATAACATTGTATAATAGATTGATTAGCAACTTTTATTTCTTGAATTTCATCTTTATCTTGATTTAACCCATCTATATGGCAAGCAAAATGTACACCAAAATATGTTTTTTCATATGTTATTTCATCAACATTTATAATATTTAAACCTTTTTGAATTCGTGGCTCTAAAATGTTCCCCATTTCTGAATAAAGATTTCCTCCAAAATGATCTTCTTTAATTCCACTTTTTATTAATAATAAATCCCATGGTGTTTTAAACTTTGATACACCCATAATAATAGGCACATCACTTCCGCCAATTATATCTTTTCTATTAAGTTTTTGTTCATCTAATAGCATTATATAAACTCTCCATTTTCAAATATTATTGTTTTTATTTTTTCTTTAGTAGCTATTACCTTTAAATCACTTGTTCCAAACATGAAATCCTCATGTATTATACTATAATTAGCCCCGCGTTTTTTTAATTGTTCAATATTTAATCCTGCTCCATCTAATAAACAAGTTGGATATGCTCGACCAAGAGCTAAATGACATGCCGCATTTTCATCAAATAAAGTATTATAAAATAAAATATTAGCTTGATTAATTGGTGATTGATTACTTACTAGTGCCACCTCTCCTAAATAACTTGCACCTTCATCCATTTCTAATAATGTTTTTAATAAATGTTCTCCTCTTTTTGCTCCCGAAGAGACAACTTGTCCATTTTTAAATTCTAAATAAAACTCATCAATTATATCTCCATTATAAATTAAAGCTTTTGAAGAATAAACTATCCCATCTACTTTTTTATAATCGGGTAAAGTAAAAATTTCTTCCGTTGGCATATTTGCCACAAATGTACTATTATCAGTTTGATTAATACTACTAGCCGCAGACCAAATATGCTTTTTTGGAAGACCAATAACTAAGTTTGTTCCTAATTGATTAGTAAAATGTAGTTCTTCATATTGAATTTCATTTAATTGGTTTGCTATACTATTTAATTTTTCTAAATGATTTTTCCAATTATTTATAGGATTTGGTTTATCACAACGTGTCGCTTTTAAAATAGCATCCCATAATCGTTCTTCTTTGTTTTCCATATCTTTAAATACAACGTTAGCCCATGCTTTAGATGGTACTGCTACTACACACCAACTATTTTCATCATTCATTGTAGCATTAATTTGTTTGAAACATTTTTCTTGATATATTTTTTGACTTGCACTAATTTTTTTCTGTTCTATATCAATGAAAATATTTGGATCATCTGAAATTACATGTAAAAATTTAAAATTATTTTTAACTAAATAATCAGATTTTTCAATTATATAATTTGGTAAGGTTTCAAAATTTTCAATTTTTTCATTTTGATATTTCAATCGTTTTAATTTATCATCTGTATATTCTACAATAATCTTATTACATCCTAACTTATAAGCTTCTTTAACTAATAATTCAATAAACTCATGACTATGTGCCTGTGTTTTAATAATTAAATTATCTCCTTCTTTTATTTGGATTCCCATTTTAATAATCAATTGTGCATATGCTATTTTTTGTTCATTCATTACTCTCCTCTAACAAAATATTCATTATTTTTTGCATCTTGTTAAAACTTATAAAATCATGTGCATAAACTTCTACATATTTATAATCTAATCCATGATAGAATCCTTTTCTAATCAAAGATAATTGTTCAATTGAAAAATCACTTTTAATTTCAAATTGCTCATAAGCTTTTATATTGTCTAAAATTGTTTGTTTATTTTTTTCTAATAATATTCCTGCACGATAAATTCCCATTTCATGTGCACGATAACTTTCTTTAGCATATTGCTTAATCATTTCAATATCTAATCCATCTAATGCACCACGTTTAATTTGCCACATTTGTTTAGAATCAAAATTACTATCTGCCATTAAATTAAATATATTTTCCGAAATTTTTTCATTAAGAGCATGTTTTAATACCCCCATTTGTTTTGCATTAAATTCTTGTTTAGCATATTGTTTAATTTGTTTAGCACTTAATCCTAATTTTTGTCCTTTTTTTACTTGGATTAATTGATCTTTTGATAATTCTAATTCATTTTCATAAATTATTTTAATTATTTCTTTTGTACTCTTAAAACGATTTTTAGGATCAAAACTACATGATTTATCTATAATTGGATTAAATATATATTTTTGTTCAATAAAACAATTTTCTACTAATTCTTCAATTGTTTTTCCTAAAGCATAAATATCACTTTCAATTGATGTTTGACTAAAACCAAATTGTTCAGGTGCTGCATAACCACGTGTCCCGATTTTTGTAGTATCACTATCTTTTTCTTTATCATAAAGTCTTGATATTCCATAATCAACTATAATAACTTCTTGTTTATTTTTCAGCATAATGTTTGCTGGTTTTATGTCTCGATGAAGAATATTTTCTCGATGAAGTTGATTCAATCCTTCACATATTTGATAAATAATATTATTAATTTCTTCTGTTGTTAATTGTTCTTTTGTTTCAATCATATCTAAAAGTGTTATTCCATCGATAAATGGCATAAAATATAATAACTCATTTGATGTATTTTTATGAAAAGCAACAATATCTAATAAATAATCTGATTCACTTGCTATATCACTAATTTTTCGTAAAGTTTTATATAATTTTGTTGGACATTTTTTACATAAAAATCGTTCTTTTTGTTCGTTTTCATAAATCCGAAATTCTTTTTCTCCAAATTTAAAAGGTGCATAATATTTAAATTTCATTTTTATCCCATGGTTTTAATTGACTTTCCCAAAAGTGATAATTACATAACACTTCATAATTTACTTCTTGATTATTGTCAATTAAAACTGTTGGTCCAGACTTAATTAATTCGTTATTAATAACTCTAGCATTTTGACGTGCTTTTTTTCCACACCAACAAATTGATGTAGATTCTTCAATTTTATCAGCTATTTCTATAATTCTTTTTGAACCTTCAAATAAATTACCACGAAAATCATTTTTTAATCCAAAAAACATTAAAGTATTAACTTCATTATTATAAGCATATTCTACTAAAATATCGACTATCTCTGGACTTAAAAAATTAGCTTCTTCAACTAAAATAACTGAATATTTTTTATCTACTTTATCTAAAAAATCTTTTATTTCTCTACTATTTTCTATATCAAATTCATTAGCTTTTAATTCTAATCCAGTTCGAGAAAAAATAAACCCAGGTTTTCTTATATCTATTCTTGGTTTTAAAATAAGAGATTCTATTGAATTTTCTTTATAATTAAAGGCTACTTTTATTAATTCTAATGATTTACCAGAATTCATTGAACCATATTTAAAATAAATTGTAGTCCTATTATTTCTCATTATTTCTCCTTTTGTGTTCTAAAAATATTTGTAATACAGCAATATCTGATGGATTTATTCCTGATATTTGACCTGCATGTCCTAAAGTCTCTGGTTTTATATTATTTAATTTTTCTCGTGCTTCTAGTGCAATATTATCAATATTATTATAATCTAAATCAATTGGAATTTTTATATTGTATAACTTATGTGCTCGACTTATTTGTTTCTCTAATTTTTTTATATAACCAGAATATTTTATTTGAATTTCAACTTGTTCTAAAACCTCATCTGAATAATTTAAATTAAGTAATTCTTTTATTTTTTTGTAATTAATATCTGGTCTTTTTAATAATACATCTGCATGTACCCCATGTTTCAACGGCATTGTATTATATTTTATCGCTAACTCTTCTGTTAATAGTTTTGTCCCTATTACAGTCTTTTCTAATTTTTCATTAGCTTCTTTTATTACAGCTTCCTTTTCTAAAAACTTATCATAATCATTTTGTTTCAATAAACCTACTTGATATCCAATCTTTGATAATCTTAAATCTGCATTATCACTTCGTAAAAATAATCGATATTCACTACGTGATGTTAATAAACGATATGGTTCATTTGTGCCTTTGGTAATTAAATCATCTATCATTAAACCAATGTAACTATTCATTCGAGATAAAATCATAGGTTTTTTCCCTTTAATACTTAAAACAGCATTAATTCCAGCCACAATACCTTGACCTGCAGCTTCTTCATATCCAGATGTCCCGTTTATTTGACCTGCTGAATATAAATTTTTTATTTTTTTACATTCTAATGTTAATTTTAATTGTTCTGGTTTTATTGCATCATATTCAATTGCATAACCATATTTATCAATAATTGCATTTTCTAAACCCGGTAATGTTTTTATCATCTTATCTTGAATATCATATGGCATTGATGTTGAAAATCCTTGAACATAAGTCGTATTAAGTTCTCGTGATTCAGGTTCTAAAAATAATTGATGTCGTTTTTTATCTGCAAAACGAACCAATTTATCTTCAATTGATGGACAATAACGTGGTCCCACTCCTTTTATTACCCCCGAATACATTGCTGATTTTTTTATATTATCAATTATTATTTTATGTGTTTCAGGCTGAGTATAAATTAAATGGCAATCTAATTGCTTAGTATTTTCTAAATATTTTGGTTGATAAAAACTAAAAGCTAGTTGTTCTTGATCTCCTGATGTTATTTCAGCTTTTGAAAAATCTATACTACTTGTTAAAATTCTGGCTGGAGTTCCTGTTTTTAACCTAAATAATTCTAAACCTGCATCTTTTAAACTATTTGATAAATTCTTTGTTGTTTGATAGTTATTAGGTCCACTACTTACTTTATTGCTTCCATTAATTATATATGAATCCATATAAGTACCTGTTGTTAAAATTATTTTTTCTGCCATTATTTTAGTATTATCTTCTAAAATAACTCCTAAAACTTCTTTTTTATCTATACTAAAAATTATTTCTTCAACCATATTTTCTATAACCGTTAAATTATCTTGACTTTTTATTATTTCTTGCATATTTTTAGGATAAGTTACTTTATCAACTTGTGCTCGCAATGAATGAACAGCTGGTCCTTTTGAACGATTAAGCATTTTAATTTGTAAGCTTGATTTATCTGTGTTTTTTGCCATTTCTCCACCAAGGGCATCAATTTCTCGAACTACTATCCCTTTAGCCGGTCCTCCAATTGATGGATTACAAGGTGTATATGCAATTGATGATATATTAGATGTTATTAATATAGTTTTTATTCCCATTCTACTACTTGCTAAAGCAGCTTCACAACCGGCATGCCCACCACCAATTACAATTATTTTTTCATTTTCCATCTTACTCCTTACATATAATTATTATAACATATCTCTATATTTATTCTTTTATTATCCTATAATACTTTGACAAATAAAATGACATTTTTCATTTAAATTATCGTATAATATAATTAAATGTGATAAAAGGAGTTTTATGCAACGTAATTATAATCTTGATTTATTAAAGTTTTTTTCTGTGTTTTTTATTATTTTAATGCATGTTAATATCCCATTTTTTTATAATCAAAATAGTTATTCTATTGGACACCAAGTTATTAACTTTAATTTGTATTTTACTCGATTTGCTGTTAGTACTTTCTTTGCTATTTCTGGTTATCTATATGCAAATAGTTCAAATAAGGCCAAAAATATTGCAACTAATACAATTGATTTATTATTTGTATATATGATTTTATTTATTTTTATAAATATATTTAATCAATTGAACATTGTTCATTTAGATTTTAAATCAGTTGATGTTCCTTTATGGTTTTTCTTTAGTTTATTAGCAATTAAAGTTTTTACACTTTTTGAGAATAAATTTTATTTAAGTATTCTTTTTATTATTGGTCTTTTCGCTCTAGTTACATCACCACATAATAATTTTCTTAATTTTTTACCAATATTTATTTTATCTATGCAATTTAAAAAATTTAATTATACTAATAGTCTTATAGGATTCTTGATTATTTGTAGTAGTTTAATTCTTATTTCTTTCAATGTTATAACTTGGCATTATACTAGTAATGTTCTTATTATTCAAATAAGTGGTTTTTTATTGTTCTTAGGATTTTTAATTTTACCACCAATTGATTATCCTTTTAAAACATTTATTGCTAACTTTACAATAAACTCTTTTTATTATCAATATTGTATTATTCAAATTGCTCGTCCATTATTTGGACATACACATTTTTGGATGCTTCCTGCACAATATATTTTTGTAATTTCTATATTAATGATACTTACTTTTAAATTTAAAGTAATTAATTATTTTAAATTTAAAAATTTACTTCTTAAAAATTAATACTCTTTTTATTTGATAAAACAAATTAGATTTATTTAATACATTTAAATATTAAAAAATAAAAAAAAAATTATCCCAATTAGATAATTTTTTTTTATTATTCATAATTAAACTATTTAAAATATAATGATTTTATTATTTAAGTTTATTTACTTTGATTTTTTAATAAAACATATATTTTGATTCTAATATTATAAAACATCACTATATCTATAATTAAAAATACTACTGCAATAATTGCTATTATTAATGAAATCAAATCAAAGTTAATTATGATACATAATATTGCTAATGCAAACAATATAAATGGTATTGGATTAATTAATGCTTGTATTTTAGCTAATTTAATATATTTTAATTCACTATCGAGTGGTATAATTTTTCTTAATCCTATTATTCTTACAATAGGATTAAGGAATAACAATATTAATAACACTAAAAGAATCATTAATTGATATATTGTAATTAAAAAATATACTGTAACTAATCCAAAAACTGGAATTAATAATAATGGTATAATTATCATTATTAATATCCCATAACCAATAGCTAAATAAGCCCATATACTCGTTAATTTTCTCATATATTCAAAACTACTACGACCTTTTTTTTCTTCATTACTAAAATAAAGATATTCTCCTAATGGTGTAAAACTTAATACTATTTTTATTAGATTCATATTAACCCTTTCTATTTATTATAACATACATTTAATAAAATAATCTATTAATTGAATACATACTATTTAAAATATTTTATTTATAGTTAATTAAAATACTTTTTAATTAGATTTAAATAAAAAATCACCAATTATATTAGTGATTTTTTATTAACAATTTTAAATAATTTTATTTATTTTTTTATAACGCTCTTCTACTACTTTCCAATCAATTATTTTCCAAATATTTTCTAAATATTCAGCACGACGATTTTGATAATCTAAATAATAAGCATGTTCCCAAACATCAATTGCAATTAATGGTATTAAACCTTCAGTTAAAGGACAATCTTGATTAGCCGTTTTAATTATACTTAAATTTTGTTCACTATCTGCAACTAACCAAGCCCAACCAGAACCAAATTGAGCCATTGCATTATCATTGATTTCTTTAATCATTTTTTCAACACTTCCAAATGCATCTATGATTATTTTATTAAAAACTTCACTTATTGGATTATTTCCAAATTGACTAAAATATAGATTATGATTAATAACACCTCCACCATTATTTCTAATTGCAGCTATATTATCTACATTTAAAGTATTTAGATTTATAATTACCTCTTCTAAATCTTGCATGTCAAGAGAAGTATCTTTAATCGCAGCATTATACTTACTAACATAAGCTGCTAAATGTTTTGTATGATGAATGTTTATTGTTTCTTTATTAATAACACCATTAAATTTATTACTATCATATCCTAATTCAATTAATTTTTCCATATTTCCTCCTATAATTATATAGTATCATAAATATAACAATCCTACTATTATTTTTATTTATATAACGTTAAAATTTAATTTAAATTCTTCATACATCTCTTGAAATTCAAGAACTTCAATTTCTTCAGAACGTAATGTTGGTTTATAACCTAACTTATTTAAAAATTCAATTAATAATTGTTTTTCTATTTTATAAGCTACATTAATATTATTAATCCAAGTTTTTCTTTTTTGCATGAAACATTTTTGGACAAATTTTTCAAATTCATATATATTAACTGTAATATCTTTTCTCTTAAAACTAATAATTGCTGAATCTATTTTAGGGACTGGATTAAAAACTGTTTTTTTTACTGTAAATTCATAATTAACATCACTTATAGTTTGACAAAATACTGATAAAGAATTGTATTTTTTAGTTTTTGCTTTTGCACTAATTCTTTCTGCCACTTCTTTTTGCACCATAATATATAATTCATCAATAAAAGAAAACTCTAATAATATTTTTGTAATAATTGAAGTAGTAATATAATATGGTAAATTTGCAACTACTTTTATACTATCTTTTGTACAATAATCTTTTAATTGTTTTTCATCAACTTTTAAAAAATCTTCATGGATAACTTTAAAATTTTCATTAATAAATAACTCTTCCAAAATTGGAATCAATCGTTGATCTAATTCAACTGCCAAAACATTATTTGCTTTTTTTAATAATTCTTCAGTTAATGCTCCAAGTCCTGGTCCAATTTCAATTATCGACGTATTCTTATTAACATTAGCTGTTTTAACAATTTTTTTTACAATATTTTGATCTGTTAAAAAATTTTGGCCTAAACTTTTCTTTAAAACTAATTGACTATCCTTAATTGTTTGGATATTCGCTTGTGCCATGAATTCTCCTTAATGTTTCATTTATTTTTTCAATTGATATATTAAAACTATTTAATTGTTTTAATACTTTTTTATTATTACCATATGCAATATGTAAATCATCACAAAATGCAACACGTTTTGCTTTATCATAATAAATTCCTATATCCATTAAATCACTAATTTCATATACTTCATCAACATCGCTTAACTCATACAAATTGTCCAATGCTATTTTAATATCTTCAGTTAAACCATGTTCAATTCCAATTTTTTTCTTATTTTTACTTAATGCCTTATCATTAGGTAAATATGCTTGATATAAACCTCCAACTTGTTCATTAATTATTTTTCTGATTATTTCTCCCGGTCCATCTGGATCTGTAAAAACAATCATTTTATGTTCCTTTGACAACATTTTTATTTGTCTAATTTTTTTTTCATCAATTCCTAATCCAGAGGTTTCAAAAGTTTGGATATTAGGATATATCTCTCTTAATCGATTTGTATCTGACTTACCTTCTACTATTATTATAGTACTCATTAATATTCTCTCCATTTACTAACGTAATTTTATTGCATCATATACATTTTTTAAATGTTGTTTTGTTACATGAGCATAAATTTGTGTTGTTGCTACATTTTCATGTCCTAACAATTCTTGAACAACTTTTATATCCATTCCATTATCTAACATATGTGTTGCATAACTATGACGTAACATATGAGGCGTAATATGCATATCAAGTTGAGTATTTTTACTTATTTTATTTAAAATAATACTTATTCCTCGTGTTGTTAATTTTTGTGACTTATTATTAATATATAAATACTCACTTTTTTTATCCTTTAATAATTTATTACGCTCTAAAGTAATATATTTTAAATTAGCTTCAATAGCAGGATTATTTATTAATACTTCTCGTTTTTTATTTCCTTTTCCAAGAATTAGAATTTTATTTTTATTTCGCTTAATATCATCTACTTTTAATTGTACTAATTCACTTACGCGCATCCCCGTTGCATATAAAGTTATTAATATTGCATAATTACGTTTCCCATATAATTTATTTTGATTAATACTTCTAAATAATTTTTTTATTTCTGATTGATATAAAAAATTAGGTAAACGTTCTTTTTTTTTAGGATATACAATTAACTCACATGGATTTCCTTTGTGAATATTACTATACTCAAGATACTTAAATAAACTCTTTAAAACTGAAATATGATGTCGTATTGTAGTTGTTTGATAACCTATATTATATAATCCTGCTACATAACACTTTATTCCTAAATAATCAATATCAATAATACTTTCATTTATATCATCTAAATACAATAAAAATAAACTTAACTCCTGTTCATAACTATTTAATGTCGCTTTAGCATAATTTTTTTGAATTTTTAAATATTCTAAAAAATTTAGAATAATTTCTTTATTGTCCATTTTCATTAATAAATTCCTTCATTGTCTTGATTCCTAAATCTCCATAAGCTTGTTTTCGCTCTTTTTTCTTAACTTTTTGAGGTAAATCTTTTATAATACCAAAATTTATATTCATTGGTTGAAAATCATCTCCATTAGCATTTGAAATATAATGTGCTAAAGCACCCATTGCCGTTTCTAATGGAAAAGAAATTAACTCCTGTTTATTTAGTAATCGATACATATTATAAGCTGCATGAATCCCACTTGCTGCTGATTCTACATAACCTTCAACACCTGTTAATTGACATGAAAAAAATATTTGGGAATTAATTTTACTTTGATATGTATCCTTTAAAATTCTTGGAGAATTAATATAACTATTCCGATGTATTACTCCATAACGTGCTATTTCAGCATTTTCAAGACCTGGAATCATCTGAATAATTCTTTTTTGTTCTCCCCATTTTAAATGAGTTTGAAAACCAACAATATTATATAAACTAGCACTAGCGTTATCTTGACGTAATTGTACTACTGCATATGGTGTATTTCCATTAGGATCTCTTAATCCGACAGGTTTCATAGGTCCAAATAATAAAGTTTGTTCTCCTCGTTTAGCCATCACCTCAAAAGGCATACACCCTTCAAAAACCTTCATTTCATAATCTTTTATTTCTACACATTTTGCTTCAATTAATGCATTATAAAATTTTTGGAATTCTTGTTTATTCATCGGACAATTTAAATATGCCGCTTCACCTTTATCATAACGTGACTTTAAATATACTTTATTTAGATCTATTGAATCTTTTTCTATAATTGGTGCTGCTGCATCAAAAAAATAAAAAGATTCTTCTCCTAAAAATCTTGTTATTTCTTTACTAAAATCATCACTTGTTAGAGGACCTGTTGCAATTATCGTTGGAGTATCAACATCTAATGTTACTACTTCCCCATAAATTATTTCAATATTTTTATGTGCTTTAATCATTTCAGTAATATCACTTGAAAAAACATCACGATCAACGGCTAAAGCACTTCCTGCTGGGACTTGATTTTTCATAGCTACTTCGACAATTAATGAATTAAATAATGCCATTTCTCTTTTTAACAATCCAGGTGCTACTTTTAGTTCATTACTTCTTAATGAATTTGAACAAACTAATTCTGCAAAATTATTAGTTTTATGTGCATCAGTACTTTTTATTGGTCGTTGTTCAAACAATGTAACTTTTATTCCTTTATTTGCTAAATACCAAGCAGCTTCACAGCCAGCAAGTCCTGCCCCTATTATATTTACTTTATCCATTTTACCTCCAATTTTACATATTAAGAAAAAAAGCTATACTAAGTATAACTTTATTATTTTTTAATTGGTGAAACAACTAAAAACATTCTACGTCCATTCATTTTTGGATATTGATCTACTACAACCTCATTTTTTAACTCTTCCATTACACGATTCAATACTTCTCGACCAATTTCCGCATGTGTTATCATTCGTCCACGAAAACGCAATGCAAATTGAACTTTATCTCCATTAGCTAAAAATTTACGTGCTTGTTTCATTTTAACATCAAAATCATGTGTATCAATTGTTGGAGAAACTCGAACTTCTTTTAAAGTTGCATTTTTTTGATTTGCTTTATTTTCTTTTAATTTCTTTTGTTGTTCAAAACGAAATTTTCCAAAATCAATTATTTTTGCAACTGGAATATCTCCATTTGAAATCATTACTAAATCTAAATCTAAATCATATGCTTGATTTAAAGCTTCACTAGTCGCAACGACTCCTTCTTGTTCTCCTTGAGCATTAATTAAACGTACTTCACGACTTCTAATTTCTTCATTGATCAATGTTTTATTTTTATTTCTAGTATTTACTTTCTTTTGTCTCATTAAACCCCTTTTTTTCTAAACTCAATTACATTATAACATATTTTGGCAACTTAAATTTAAACAATTATTTTTTTTTTAATTTAGTTGTTGTTTTATAAATTAAAAATAATCCTATTGCTACAAATATAATATTTATTCCCCATGTATTTAAACCATAAATTGCTAAAATAGAACCAAATACCTCAATTATCATTGCTGGTATTTTTCCTATTGTGGAAAAAATAGTGAAATTTATAATACTTATTCTACTCATTGCACCAACATATGTAACTAAACCCGATGGCATATAAGGAAATATCCTCAAACCAATGATTAATAACCACATTTGTTTGTCAGGAGCTGTTGTATATAATTTTATTTTTGGATATTTATTTAATAAAGAATTAGGAACTTGTTTAAATCCTTTTCGATAAATATAAAATGATATTATAGCCCCTAACGATTCTCCTAATAATGAAATTAAAAACCCATTAAAAACTCCTAATACTTGGACGTTTATCACTGTTAAAAAAAAACTTGGTACTATTCCTAAAATAGCAATTACAACATTTATTATTAAACTTATCATTATAAATAAAATACTTGACACCATTACCTCCATACTTTAATTATTTTTTAATTTATTATTTATAAAATTTTTTATTTTTGATAACTTAGTAGTTTTTACCTTCTCTAATTTTTCAACTTCTGTTTTTGTTGAACATTCTATTTTATATTTTTCAACTACACGAAGATCCTTTTGCTGATAAATTATTTTTTTATTTTCAGTAATTTTAAATATATAATCTCCAACCTCAGTTACTTGACACCAATATAACACTTTACTATGAGCAATAACTTTTTGCTGACAAATTATTTTTTTTCCACCAAATCTACATATACTAACTATAATATTTTTAGTAGTAGTGGCTACACCATAAATATAATCTCCAATTTGATAAACATTATTTACACCATATGCAAATTTATTGTGTTCATAACTTATATTTGTATAAATATTGTCTTTGCTTTCAACTTCAACAACTTCATCTAATACTATTTCTTTAAAATTTATATTTTTTAAATTATCATTATGAATTAATAAATAGTATATAACTTCAATCGTTTTATTATATTTATTTAAACTATAATCTTCAAGCAATAAGTTTATTTTATCTTTGTTATATGGTGATTTATCAAAATCAACATTTTCTAATGCATCATTAATAATTAATTTTAAATTTTCTTTTATAAAATAATAATTTTGTTTACTTGCTACTTTAACTAAAAATCCATCATATGACTGGATATTAAATTCTTCAATTTTATTTGATAACATTTTTATTTGTTCATGTCCAAATAAATATATCATATCCTGGTTAATTCTACTCATTATTTCAAAATAAAGTGCATCTTCATTCTCACCTTCTAAAGCAATAATACAATTAACTCTACAAAGCAAATCCATTGCCAATGGATTAAAAGTAATACAATCAATACGTAAGACTTCATAAAAAGAACTATTATGTTTATTGTATAACAAATTATAATAAAAATTAATTAATTGCTTATCGACAATTTCACCTAATTTTTCATAAACTAATTCTAAATCATTATAATAATTTTCAACTACTTCTTTTTTTATCATTGGTAATACATCTTTATTTATTTGTATTTTATTAAATACTTTAGCTTTTAAATTACAACGGATAATATTTCCAGATGCCCCACTAACTTTTATTTCTTTTTTAGCTCTTATGTTTAAAGGGTTTTTATATTTATTTTTTGGTAATCCAATGTATTTTACTCTTTGAAAATGACTACTTGACCAAGATTTTAAAATCCCTTCAAATTCTTCAACTCCAATAATATTTTTAATTTTTAACGAAGAATTTTTTTTTTGTTGAATTGTTTTTAAATCATAATAATTTACTATTTCATTAGATATTATTTTATCACTATTATGTTTTTCTCCACCTGTGTTAATTACAATATTTTCTTTTCCAATTAACTTCATATAGATACTTAAAATAAAACGAGAATCTTTCCCTCCAGTTAAATCACAAATAATTTCATTACCATTATACATTTTTAACTGAGCATCTAAACTATTCAAATAACGTTTAGTGACATAATCCCAAAAATATACTCGATCTTTTTTATATAATTTTTCTAAATAATCATCTTTTATTTTATTTATTAATTTAGTTGTAATAATATTTTCTTTATAAATAAATTGTTCACCAGATTCGATATATTTAATTTCATTATAAATTGTTCCAAAAGTTGAATATGAATTATTAAAACGTGCCACTAAAGTTTTTTTATTTTCTGTTATTTTTATGTTATTTTCTTCTAATATACTAATCATTATTGCCATATCATTAGAAATTAAAAGATGTTCTCCATCATGATAATATAATGTTGTTGACAATGAAGTTAAATCTTTTGTTACCTTTAAAACATCGTCAATTATAGTTATATGTACATATTGACCATCCAGTTCATTATATTTTTTATCAAAAATATTTAATTTATCTTCTATATTAAAATGTGCAATTTGTTCTCCAACTAATGTCGACCATCCATATTCATAATAAAAATTATTATTTTTATTAATATATATGTTATTTCGATATTTTATTTTATCACTATTTTTCATTATTTGTACAAATTCATATTCTTTAAATGTCTTTTTACTAATTACAAAATTATCTTCATATTTATTAATTGTATTTTTTATTTTTAAATTTTTAGATAAAATATAATTTTCCATTTTTCTCCTTATTATAATAAAATTTAATAAAATATCAAATTTTATTTATGCAGTATTTATACAAAAAACATCAGATATATAATTAACATATCTGATGTTTTTAATGGTGGTGGGGGAGGGATTTGAACCCCCGAACCAAAGGAACGGATTTACAGTCCGCCGCGTTTAACCACTTCGCTACCCCACCAGTTAATATTTAATTGGTTGCGGGAGAGGGATTTGAACCCCCGACCTTTGGGTTATGAGCCCAACGAGCTACCGAACTGCTCTATCCCGCGATATAATTTACAACAATATTATTATATCATTAATTACCAATAATGTCAATAAAAAGAAAAAATAAAGATCTATTTTTAAATTTATTACCTAATAGATCTACTTTATTTTATATTACTAACATAAAATTTCATTAAGTAATGATACTTATAAATAAACGTACATTGAAATATAAAGTAGAATATTTTCAATCTTAATTTGGTAAAATATTTATAAAAAAGATTCATATTATATACTTTAAGTAAACCTAAAAATACTATAATATGAATCAAACATATAACAACACTTTTAATCCATAAAGGCGATTAAGTTATAAGCATTTAATCATCCATAACTGAAAATTAATTAAAGTCTATTATTCGAAATTTTATCTTATCAAAAAATTATTGATAAATTATTGAGTAAAAATATACAATTTATGAGTAATGGTAATTTAAACATACCTAGTATTGTAAATAAACGAAATAATGTTAAATACAATTTATATTCTGTAATTAAAGACAAAAGAAATAT
>CAMZNW010000214.1 GCA_947313935.1 uncultured Mollicutes bacterium | reverse complement strand
GGCTGGATGTGTAAGCATAGTGATATGTTGAGCTGACCAGTACTAATAGGTCGAATCCTTCTATTTTACAATCTAACTTATTTAGTTTTGAGAGTTGTTCTCAATTAATCTAGTATTTATTGTGTTGATGTTACACCTGTTTCCATCTCGAACACAGAAGTTAAGCTCAATCACGCTTGAAGTAATCCTACGGGGTGAGATATAGTCGGTGCTAGTTTATAAAAATATCTTAAAAGGAGAATTATGAAAAGAACATATCAACCAAATAGAAGAAAAAGATCAAAAGTACATGGTTTTCGTACTCGTATGGCTACACCAGGTGGTAGAAAAGTGTTAGCACGTCGTCGTTTAAAAGGACGTAAAGTGATTTCAGCTTAATTATGAATACTTTTAATGTGTTAAAACTTAATGATGATTTTAATCAAATTATAAAAGAAGGCAAAAAAAAGACAAATTCACATTTTATTGTTTATTTTTTGCCTTCTGTTTTTTTTAATAAAATTGAATATAGTGTTGGTATTTCAGTAGGAAAAAAACTTGGAAATGCTTGTTTTAGAAATTATCAAAAACGACGTATTAGAATGATTATCCATAACAATTTAGAATTAGTTAAAAATAATAAACAAATGGTGATTATTATGCGTCCAAAAGCGAAAAATGCAACTTTTAAACAATTGAATGAAAAATTAGTAGAATTATTAAGGGAGATAAAATGAAAAATAAAAAATTAGTAGTATTATTATTACCGGTATTAGTTATTTTATCTGGATGTGGAGTTACAGAAAATCATTTAGTAGGACCTGATGCTTCTGGAATATGGGATACTATAGTAATGTTGTTTTCAAAAGGGATAATATATCTAGGGAGTTTTTTAGGAAATAATATCATAATGGGATTAATTGCAATGACAATATTATTTCGTTTAGCATTAGTACCTTTATATAAAAAACAAATTAAATCATCTGCAGATATGGCTAAAATCCAACCAGAAATCAAAAAAATTCAAGCTAAATATAAAAATAAAAAAGAAGTAGAAGATAAAAGAAAAATGCAAATGGAAATGCAAAGTTTATATAGTCGTCATAATATAAATCCATTAGCAGGTTGTTTACCAATATTGATTCAAATGCCATTATTATTTGCATTTTATGATGCAATTCAAAATTTATTAATTTATGATGGATTACCATTATATGGTGCACAAGGGATGGCTAGAGGATTTTTAATTTGGCCTAATTTTGGTAAACCAATTGTAATAATGGCAATATTAGCTGCAGTAACGACTTATTTTTCAACTGTTGTATCAACTATTGGAACTGATACAACTGGTACTAGTAGTACAATGATGAAGCAAATGAAGATTATTATGCCAATTATGATTTTAATAATGGGATTAACGTTACCAGGTGCACTTAGTATTTATTGGGTTATTAGTAATTCAGCAACAATATTACAAACTGTTATATTAAAAAGAGATGTAATTTCAGCTGAAAGACAAAAAAAGAAGATTAAAAAGTAGCCTCTAAGGCTATTTTTTTTTAGAAAGGAAAATTATGATAATTCAAAAAAGTTTTAAAAATAGTGCGAAAAATTTATATGTAATACCAACTCCCATAGGGAATTTGGAAGATATCACTTTGCGTGCAATTAATATCTTGAAAAATGAGGTTGAAGTTTTATTATGTGAAGATACTAGAAAAACAGGTTTATTACTTAGTAAACTTGAAATTTCTTTACCTTTAAAAGCATATCATGAATATAATAAAGAACAAATGCAAAATTATATCAAGAAATTGTTTAATGAACATCAAAATATTGGTTTAGTATCTGATGCTGGAATGCCAGGAATATCTGATCCAGGATTTGAATTAATAGATTATTGCAAACAAAATGAAATTAATGTTATAGTTTTACCTGGGGCAAGTGCATTTATTTTAGGTGCTGTAGCTTCTAATTTTCCAAATAATGAATTCACATACTCAGGTTTTTTACATGGTTCAAATTCAGAGAAATATCAACAATTAGAAAAAATATTAAAGCGTAAAATAATGACAATAATTTATGAGTCAACACATAAAATAATGCGTACATTATTAAGTATAAAAGAAATAGATGAAAATTGTGAAGTAATGGTAGGACGAGAGCTAACAAAATTAAATGAAGAATATGTGCAAGGGAATATCTGTGAAGTTATTGATTTTTATGAGAATAGTATTTCAAAGGGGGAATTTATTATAGCAATAAACCCTTCAAATATAGATAAAGATTATGATAAAACTATTGAACAGTTATATCATGAATTTGTTTTAGAAGGTTTAGAAAAGAAAGAAATTATAAAGAAAATTGCTAAGATTAAAAACAAATCAAAAAATGAAATATATATGTTGTTTACAGGAGATAATGATGTTAGATGAAATAATAGTCGCGATTGCAACAGCTCAAGGAACAGGTGGAATTGCAATAATTAGAGCATGTGGAGATGGAATTATTAATTTGATGGAAAAATTTGTTAGTAGTTCAAAATTGCAAAATAATAAATATAAAGAATTATTTTTAACAAATTTCACTATTGATAATGAAGTTGTTGATCAAGTTTTAATTAGTAAATTTGAAAAAGGTAGTTCTTTTACAGGTGAAGAGACAATTGAAATTAATTGTCATGGTGGGGTATATGTAACAAATTTAATTTTAGCTGAATTATTAAAACTTAAAGATGTTCGTTTAGCACAACCGGGTGAATTTACTAAAATAGCTTTTTTAAATAAAAAAATGAATCTAAATCAAGCGCAAGGCATTATGGATTTAATTAATGCACATAATCAAGCTACACATCAATTAGCTCTTGATTCTTTTAAAAATAAAAATTTAGTACAATTAAATAATATTTATAATGATTTAATGGATATTATTACGATAATTGAAGTTGGAATTGATTATCCAGAATATAATGATATTGAAGAATTTAAATATAAAGAATTAGTGATTAAAATAAATCAAATTCAAACGAAAATAACAAGTGTGATAAAAGTATCCAAAGATGGACAATTATTAAAATCTGGGATAAATACAGTTCTAGTTGGAAAACCAAATGTGGGAAAGTCAACATTATTAAATTTATTATCTAAAAATCAAAAAGCATTAGTTTCTTCAATCGCAGGTACAACTCGAGATGTAGTTGAAGCTGAAATATTAATTGGGAATTTAAAATTGAATTTATTTGATACAGCAGGAATTAGAGATTCAGTAGATGAAATAGAAAAAATGGGGATAAAAAAAAGTTATGAGTTTATAAATCAAGCTGATTTAGTTATCTTTATTATGGATGCAACAACAGAATTAACTAAAGAAGAAGAAGAATTATATAAGTTAATTCAAAATAAAAAATATTTAATTTTGAATAATAAAATAGAAATAGGAAAAAATAAATTTTATCATGAAGAAATAAAAATATCTTTTCATGAAACAGAAAGTATTAAATTAATTGAAGATGAAATTATAAAATTATTTGATTTAAAAATGTTTGATGCAATGAATAATAGTGGAGTAAATAACATTGTACATATTCAAAAATTAATCGAAGCAAAGGAAATATTAGATGATGTGATTGAAGGATTAGATATATTTCAGCCGCTAGATTTAATAGAAATTGATATTAAAGAGGTTATGTATTTATTAGGGGAAATTTTAAATAAACAAGTTAAAAGTGATTTATTAGATGAAATGTTTAGCCGTTTTTGTTTAGGAAAGTAGGAGATATGAACCAACTAGAAATAGGTAATATAAAATTATCAAGTAATGTTATCTTAGCCCCAATGGCTGGAGTTACCAACCAAGCTTTTAAAAGTGTTGTCAGAAGTTTAGGGGCTGGATTAATTTGTACAGAAATGGTTAATGATAAAGCTGTATTACATAAAAATGAACGAACTTTAAAAATGTTAGAAATAAATGATGAAGAACATCCTGTTGCATTACAATTATTTGGTAGTGAAATTGATACAATGGTTAAAGCAGCTAAATACTTAGATAAACATACAAAATGTGACATTATTGATATAAATATGGGGTGTCCAGCACCAAAAATAGTTAAAAATAATGCAGGTACTAAAATTTTACTAGATTCACAAAAAATTTATGAAATGTTGTCAGCAATCGTACAAGCAGTTGATAAACCAGTGACAGTGAAAATGCGCTTAGGTTGGGATGATGATCATATTAATATTTTAGAAAATGCTTCTTTAGCAGAAAAAGCAGGTGTAGCAGCTATCACAATTCACGGAAGAACTACAAAACAATATTATTCAGGTAAAGCTAATTGGGAATTAATTAAAGAAGTTAAGGAAAATGCTAATATTCCAATTATTGGAAATGGTGATATTGATAGTCCTCAAAAAGCAAAAGAAATGATGGAGTATTCTAAAGTCGATGGAATAATGATTGGACGTGCAGCTATGGGTAATCCATGGATATTTAAAGAAATAAATCATTATTTAAAAACTAATGAGCTTTTAAATAAGGTTTCAATAGAAGAAAAAATGGATGTAGCAATACAACATTTGGAATTGTTAGTACAGACTAAAGGAGAACGTGTTGGAGTATTAACAATGCGAGGTCAAGCAACTTGGTATATGAAAGGAATAAAAGATATAAATAAGTATAAAATAGAAATTCAACAAGTTACAACTAAAAATGAAATGATTGAAAAATTAAATCAAATAAAATTATTAAAATAAATAAAATACAAAAGTTAAGTGTAAAAGAGTATACTATAGTAGTATAAAAGGAGATATAATGAAGAAAATATTTTTCTTTGATATTGATGGAACAATTTTACCATTTAATAAAAAAGAGCCATCAAATAAAACTAAATATGCAATAAAAGAGTTGCAAAAACAAGGGCATGAAATATATATTGCAACAGGTAAAGCATTTATAGATTGTGAAAAATTGGCAAAAAATTTATCAATTGAAAATGTTATTACGACAAATGGACAAGTAGTTTTTAAAAATGGTCAAGTTATATTACAAAATAGTTATTCAGAAGAAGAATTGTCATATTGGGAAAATTTAGCAATGAAAAATAATTTTGTTTTAGGTGGTCAAGGGATAGAAGAAAATTATTTATTTCAACAAATAAATAATCAAGAAGAATATTTATCAAGTGAAAATTTTTTAAACATGAGTAAATTTTTAAATAATGTTCATATAAAAATACCTCAAATTATGAAAAAAATAAGTGATAAAAAAATAAATCAACTATGGATTTGTGGAGATATTGAAAATTTAGATTACGAAAAAAATAAATATAAAATTGTTAAGTGGAGTTGTTATGGTGCAGATGTCTTACCAATTGGAGTTAGTAAAGGTAGAACTATTCAAACATTATTAACTAATAGTTACCAAGGTTATAATTCTTATGCGTTTGGTGATGGAAATAATGATGTAGAAATGTTTGAAGTGGTTAATAATAGTATTGCAATGGGAAATGCTTCTATTAAAACTAAGGAATATGCAAATGAAGTTACTAAAAGTAGTGAAGATAATGGAATATATGATTATTTAGTTAAAAATAAGATAATAGAGGAGATGAAATGAATTTGATTTTTTTTGATATTGATGGTACACTTTTACCAGCAGGAGAAAAAGTAATCCCACTTGAAACTAAAAAAGTTATTGAAGAGTTACAAAAAGATAAAAATAATCAAGTATTTATTTGTACTGGACGTTGTTATATGCAAGCAAAAGAATTCATTGATGATTTAAAATTAACTAATTATATAACTTCAAATGGACAAGAAGTTTGTTTAAATGATAAAATTATTTATAAAAGTTTATTTCCAAAAGAAAAAATTATGGAATTAATTAAAATTTCTGAAGAAAATAAAATAGTGTGGGGATTTGAAACTAGAAATAATATAAATTTAGTAGATTCTAAAAATGGTCTTTTTGTAAAAGAAGTATTAGAAGGTTACGGAATTGTTAATATTGGGTTTAGTAATAATTTAGAGCAAGAAATATATCAATTTTGGCTATTTGGTAAACCTGAAAACATTGCAATAATGGAGACATTATTATGTGAAGAATTCACAGTGTATCGTTGGAGTGATTCAAGTATTGAGGTACTTCCTAAAAATGAAAATAAAGCAAATGGAATAAAACAAGTAGTAAAAATGTTTGGTGAAAACAATATAACATATGGATTTGGAGATGGATCAAATGATTTAGAAATGTTAAAATATGTTGATAAATCTGTAGCAATGGGAAATGCATTAGAAGAAGTAAAATTAGCAGCTAAATATCAAACAACTGAGTGTACGAAAAATGGAATTAGAAATGGTTTAAAAATGGTTGGATTGTTAAAAGGGGAATGAAAATGTTAGAAGTTATAAGTTTTTTTGTAGCAATGATTTTAGTTAAAATTGTTTTAGAAGTAATAAAGTCTAAAAAGATTACTCAACCTATTTATGGAGATGCTTTAGAAGGACATCAACAAAAAAATGGGACTCCTACTATGGGAGGATTAGGTTTTATAATAAGTATAATAATAATGATTACAATAGTAGCTTTAAAAACCACAGCAATATTGTCAAGTGCTTATTTAGGAAGTATGATAATATTATGTGGTTATGGATATATTGGATTTAGAGATGATTATTTAAAAGTAACAAAAAAAAATAACCAATCTGGCTTAACTCCAATTCAAAAATTAATATTGCAATTTATAATTAGTGTGTTATTAATGGTAGTACTCTTTGTATATAATACTAGTACAATAGTAAATTTTTATTTTTTCACAATAGATTTCCATATAATGTACTATATAATAATTCCTATAATGATTGTTGGATTTTCAAATGCAACTAATTTAACAGATGGATTAGATGGCTTATTAACTAGTATTACAATTATTATTTTTATAACATTATATTACCTAGGTTTACAATCTAATATAGAACTTGTTCGGCAAATAAGTTTAATTGTTTCAGGGGCATTATTGGGATTTTTTGTTTTTAATAAATATCCTGCAAAAATATTTATGGGAGATACAGGTTCTTTACCACTAGGAGCTTTATTTGCATTTATATGTATTTTATTAAAAATAGAAGTTCTTGCTTTTTTTATTGGTTTTATTTATATAGTAGAAGCATTAAGTGTTACATTACAAGTAGGGTATTTTAAGTATACTAAAAAAAAATCAGGGATTGGAAAGAGAATATTTTTAGTTGCACCAATTCATCATCATTTAGAAAAAAAAGGATTAAGTGAAGTTGAAATTGTAAGTATTGCTATATGTATCCAAATAATAATTTTAATTATTATAGTTTTAAACTAGGAGAAAAATGAGACATCAAAGTTATCGAATATTATATAATTATCAAGAACATAATACTTATTTAAATTTAGCTTTAAAAAATTTAGATAGTAATAATATTGAAAATTTTAATCAAATTACAATTCGGATATATGGAGTTATTGAAAAAGAATATTATCTAAATTTTTTATTAGAAAATTATACAAATAAAAAACTTGATAATAAAACATCGTTAATTTTAAAGATGGCTATTTATGAACATCTTTATTTAGATACAGTTCCAGATTATGCTATAATTAGTGAATATAGTAGTTTATGTAAGATGGTTAATAAAAAAGCATTACCTTATGTTAGTTATTTTTTGAACAATGAATTAGTAAATGTTGAAAAATTAATTCCAAAATATAAAAATGAATATAAGAATATATCAATAGAATATTCTTATCCGCAATGGTTAGTAAAAAAATTATCTAAAATGTATCCAGATAATTTTTTAGAAATTATTCAAGATACTAGTAATAAAAAAACAACTTTTGTTAGAAAAATAAATATTAATGATCGTCTTAATAAACATTATACAAAATTTAAATTTCCTGATTTGTATACGTATGATGGAAATATTGTGCAAGCAAAAGCTTTTAAAAAACAACAAGTTATCATTCAAGATTTAGGTTCTTATTTAATTACAAAATTAGTAGATGCAAAAGAAGAAGATATGATACTTGATTTATGTGCAGCACCTGGGAATAAAACAATGCATATTGCTCAAAAAGCTAAGCATGTAATAGCAAATGAAATAAATGAATCTCGTTATAATTTATTAAAAGGTAATATGGTAAAATATAGAATTAATAACGTTACATGTATTAATTGTGATGCAACGAGTCTTGAATGTTTAGAAAAAGAATTAAATGGAGCAAAATTTGATAAAATATTAATAGATGCCCCGTGTTCAGGTACAGGAGTATTAAAATCAAAACCAGAAATAAAAAACAAGTTAACAATAAAAGATGTTGAAGAAATAAAAGTTCTTCAAGCTAAAATATTAAAAATATCAGAGTTTTTATTAAAACCTGAAGGAGAACTAATTTATTCTACATGTTCTATTGATAAATCAGAAAATATTGAACAAATAAAAAACTTTTTAAATATGACAACAAATACATATACAGAAGTTAAAAATAAAGTAGTAGAAGAAATTTGTTTTGTTCAAGATGAAATGGGATATACATTGTTACCTAATCAATATAATTCAGATGGTTTTTATATGTGTAAACTAAAAAAGGAAGTTAAATGAATAATATTTATAATTATAATTTTACAGAATTAGAAAAAAGTATGATAGATAATCTTATTCCTAAATTTAGAGTTAAACAAATATGGAAATGGTTATATGAAAAACAAATAAATACATTTGATGAAATGAGTAATGTAGATAGAAAAACAATTGATTTTTTAAAACAAAATTATTTATTTGAAAAACCTAATGAAATAAAATATTTGCAAGATAATGAAGGGACACAAAAATCATTATTAGAGTTAAGCGATAAACAATTAATTGAAACTGTAATGATGAAACAAAAATATGGAAATTCAGTTTGTGTTACAACACAAGTTGGATGTAAAATAGGATGTAGTTTTTGTGCGTCACATTTAGGTGGGTTTGTTCGTAATTTGAGTACTTCTGAAATTGTAGAACAAGTTATGTATTGGGAAAACAAATTAAAAGATTCATTACAAAGAGTTTCTCATATAGTAATTATGGGTATTGGTGAACCGATGGATAATTTTGATAATGTTATGAAATTTATTGATATTATTAATGATCAAAACGGTTTAAAAATAGGAGCAAGACATATTACATTATCAACAAGTGGAATAGTTCCAAAAATATATGATTTAGCTCATTATGATAAACAAATAAATTTAGCAATATCTTTACATGCTCCAAATAATCAATTACGGACATCAATTATGAAAATCAATAAAGTACATAATATAGAAAGTATTATAGAGGCAGTTGAATATTATATTGATAAAACTAATCGACGTGTATCATTTGAATATATAATGTTAAAAGATAAAAATGATACATTAGATGATGCAAAAGAATTAGTTAAATTATTACGTGGTTTAAATTGTCATGTGAATTTAATTCCTTTTAATGATGTATCTGAATTAGAATTAACTAAAAGTTCTTATGTAGCAACTCAAGCTTTTGAAAAAATATTAATAGAAAATAAAATACAAGTATCTATACGTAAACCTAAAGGTGTTACTATTGATGGTGCTTGTGGACAATTGAGGCTAAAAAATGTTTAAAATAGCGATGAAAACGGATAAAGGATTAATTAGAGAAAAAAATGAAGATTCTTATCTAGTAGATGAGAATATATTTGGACATAAAATATTAGTAATAGCAGATGGTATGGGGGGACATAATGCAGGTGAGGTAGCGTCTCAACTTGCAATAGAAATAATTAAACGTGAATTTACAAATATAAAAATACGTGTTAATTATAAAGATTTTTTAAAACATATGATAAAGATTGCTAATGCAGAAATATATAAAAAATCATTGTTAAATGAAAAATATAGTAATATGGGAACAACTTTATCAATTTTAATTTTAGCGGAAAATAATATTTATACAGGACATATTGGAGATAGTAGAATATATTTCAATAAAACAA
>CAMZNW010000213.1 GCA_947313935.1 uncultured Mollicutes bacterium | reverse complement strand
ACTGCTACTATTACCATAATTAAAAGTGGCGCAATAAAAGATAATAATATTGTATAATTCGCTGAAAAAGTATATAATAATCTTACAATAAAACTAAATTTCAAACCTGAATCAAATACAATATTTGTATCTAATAAATGACTTATAATTCCGATTGTTAACCCAATAATAAGCGGGGCAACAAATCTTCTAATAATATTCATATTCCTCCTAATTTTATTTATGATAACATAACTTATATAATAATTGTTATTTTCAAAAAAAGATTACATTTATTTGTAATCTTTTAAAATATCCTCAACTATTTTTTTACTACTATCTAATTTATCTAAATTAAAACATTCTTTTTCTAATAATTTGAAATATATTTTATCAATATTATAATTTTTATCTAAAGCATTTTTTATTGCTGGATATAAATCTTTTTCCTCAACAACTATTTCTCCTGGTAATTGCTTTAAATCTAAATAAAATCCCCTTAGCTCTTCCATATAACTTAATTGATCATATTGATAAAAGATTATTGGTTTTTTTAATAACATATAATCAAAAAATACTGATGAATAATCTGTAATCAAAACATTACTTATTAAAAACAACTCATTAATATTTTGATAATTCGTTACATCAATAACTAAATTATTTTTTGGATATTGATAATTTATAACTTTGACTAAATAATGATTTCTAATTAATATTTTTATTTTCTCATTTGGAAACATTGCTTGTATTTTATTAAAATCTATTTTTATATCTTGAATATAATGACCTTTTTTTACATATTTATTATCTCTAAAAGTTGGCATATATATAATAATAAGTTCATCTAATAAATCTAACTTTAAACGGATATCTTTTATTTTTTTTTCATCATAATTTAATAATTCTTCATTTCTTGGATATCCATATTCTAATATTTTTCCTTTATATTTAAAAGCACTTTTAAAATGCTTTGTACTATAACCATTTGGTGAAATCAAAAAGTCCCACTTACTAACATCTTTACTAAAATTAGCTTTATATAATTCTGAAGTAGTATTTGGTAAAGTTACATTCTCCATATCATTTACTAATTTTTTTAAAGGTGTTCCATGCCAAGTTTGAACGTAAATTTGGTTAGTTCTTTTTGTATAATCATTTGGCATACGAGAATTATTAATTATATATTTTGCTGTTGATATATGATATAAATATTTAATTGACATTCGTTTAACAATTACACAATCTGGATAAGTTTTAAGTACATTCTTAAAACCCCAAACACATTTATAATCATAATTTTTATCAATATATTCATATAATACTTTTGGATTATCTGAATAATAACGTCCTAAAAATGATTCAAAATAAATTTTTTTATTATTAATTGGTAATAAACGCATAAAAGAAGCTAATATTTCCCAAAAAATTATCCGAATAATTTTATTTATATATCTTTTTAATTTTCTCATTTAAAAACCTCTATTAGTTGTAATATCAATTCCATATTGTATATAAAATTTATTTTTAAACTCTACATAATTATCTTTTTCAATTGCATCACGTGCCATATCAACTAAACGAATTAAAAAACGTAAATTATGTATTGATACAAGACGTTGTCCAAAAGATTCATTAGCAC
>CAMZNW010000212.1 GCA_947313935.1 uncultured Mollicutes bacterium | reverse complement strand
ATTATTATTATTATTATTATTATTATTATTATTATTATTATTATTATTATTATTATTATTATTATTATTATTATTACTAGGGATAACAATTATTGAACGGGGGGCTTAGTTCCCACCATGCGCGGGGGGCATATTATATATGCCTTATTATACATTAACCCCCAACTACCCTATAAAAAATAAAAATCACTTTAAAATCTCAACTATGACGTAACTAATAAAATAAAAATGACCTACCTACCTACCTACCTACCTACCTACCTACCTACCTACCTACCTACCTACCTTAAACAGAACTTCTACTTATCAAAACAACTACCACTCTACCTAATTTGTATATACAACATTAATAACAGTAATAAACTCTACTAATACAATATCACCATCTATTAACATAATAAAAACACAACATCTTTTTTAACATAGTCTTTAACTGAATACTAACCATACACATACACATACCCAAACCACTAACCACACAAAAATTATATGATATAATTATGTTATAATAAGTTATTTAACAACGTTTTGATCCATTAACATTTATTACTGAAATCAATCAAAATACATAATATATTAAAAAGAAAGAGGAAAAATGTTTAAAAATAAGAAAAGAGAGTTAAGAGTAACAAATGAACTCAATGAAAAATTAAAAAAAGAAAACCTTTTATTACAAGAACAGATAAAATTACAACATGAATCAATATTACAATCACAAAAAGCATTAGAAGCTTTATCTAATAGTGCAAGGAAGAATATTAATAATATCACTAATAGTACTAAAAATACCTTGAGTAACATTCAACAACAACAACAACAAAACTTAGATCACTTTAATAATACTATTTCAGCATCATACTTAAAAACTCTTGTTGAAAATAATAGTAAATATAAAATCCCACTTGATGCTTTAGATAGTCTTCTATTATTATTAAGAACTTCATCAACATTATTAACAACAAAATTAGAACAAAGAATTGATGACAATCAAACTAAAAACTTAGAATATCTTTCAACATTAAGTTTAGAAGATACTTTTATTTCACCTTTAACTATCAATAAATGAAGTGGTAATAGTATTTATAGCAATCAAATTAATAGTTTAAGAATTACAATCATTAATCTTATGAATAGTTACCATTATTTCTATCCTCTTAATAACACTACTATTACTACTGACTACCTTCAAGAAGTGTTAGTTAGCTTAATTAATAGTAAAATGACATCATTCACTCAGAATAAAAGGAAGTTAGAAAATACATTCAGTAAAATTTTTAATCCTCTAAACCCTATTCTTAAACGAATGGAAATCCCCTTAGCTATTGAGGAAAATGATACACCAATAGGAATTCAACCGAAACAATGAACTATTGCTTCTATTATTATGTCATATAACCAAGGAAACATTAATAACTTCATAGAATGAGTGTTAAAAAACAGAGATAAATTGAAAGAATGAGTTGGTAATTCTTTAAGACTATTTTTAATTTACCAAGAGAAATTTACTAAATTAGATGAAAGATTTATTAATGAATTTAATCCATTATTTGGGACTAGTGAAAGCGATATTATTAATAGCAGTATTCATGATCTTAATAACCCTAAAAAATCTGAAAAAGATTACCAAGAAATATATGAAGAATACCTTGAGATTTATAACTTTATCAGTCCTAATAATAAAACTATTATTAGCGAAAGTGAAGCAATTGCTATGTTGAGACTAAGATCGGTGTTAGGAATAGGTAAGGGCAATGGTAAAAAACAAAGTTCAAATAACCAAGAGATAAATAAAGATTACCTTATTATTGACGAGTTATTTAAGAGACTAAAAGAAGAAAGGAAAAAATAATTTATGAAAGATTCAAGAAATTGATTATTAACTAATAAAGCTGTTAATTTTAATCAAAAACTTTATCAAGAAAGAGGGGCAATGTACAATTGATCAATATGACTTGATAACTTTACTGCGTTTAATTCTTATAAAATAACAGCAGCAGCAATTAAAAAAAACCAATTAGATTTATTAATAAGTACTCCACAAGAGCTTAAAGATATTTCTTATGATGTTTTTAATCAACAAACACAAAATATTGGTATAGGAAACCAAGCATATGGAGGTTTTAATAACAGTGAAATCGATAGTATAAAATCATATAGTTTTCAAAGAAAAGATATGGCAAGCCTTGGACTATACAGCGACTATTATAATGGAAAACAAATTAATTCAGATTTAACACAACATTTTTCATATGAAGACTATATGAAAGGTGAAGAAGCAATCCAAGATGAAATTGATAATAATGAAACTTACAAAAGAAGTTTATCATCAAAAGAGCTATTAGATAAAATTAATAATGCTATTTTTACTTTGAAAAGTTCTAAATTTATTATTGAAACAGATAGTGATATTAATATTAATGAACAAAGTAAAAATGATAACATTGGAAGTATAGGTATAGGCAGTGGTGCTTCATCAAAAGGTAATATTACAGAAACTTCAAATGCTGAAAGTGCTATTTTAAAAAGAATAATGGATAGCTTTAAAGCATCAACTAAATTGATTGACTTTGATAAGTTAATGTGAAGTCCATACATTGCAAAAATATATGTGCCATATGTTGTTCAAGATGCTGAAAATGGAAGTAGTTCAAGAAAGCACCGCTTATTAAGTTTTGATGTTGAACCATCATCAATCCAATATATTGACAACATTGACAACATTGAAAAAGCAACAGAAGTTGTCTTTAATATCGAATTAACACAAGCAATTATTAATCATTTAAGAGAAGAGTTAGTAATTTCAAAAAATGTTTTCAAAAAACTTTCTAGAAAGTTAAAGAAGTTTCATATGGATTCAATTGATACTAATAACACCATTAAAGTTAATCCATCATTAATAATCCATATTAAGCAAGACCAAATACTTTCACTTAGTAAAAATGATCATGATGATCTTAATATGAACTATAACTCAAATGAACTATTTGGAACAACAAAAGTAAAAACTAAACTTTTTGTGCATTGATATGATTACATCGATGATATTAACGAAGACATGGATGATGAAGAAGAAGAACATAATGGTAGAGGTAGACAAAGGAATAATAAGAGTAATTTTGACCCTTTTGACCCTTTATCAACTTACGACATTAACAACAAAAGAGGAAAAGAAAAACATTTTAAAAATAATAAAAAAACCACTGAAAACGACAAGGTAAAGGTAATGGTAAAGGTAAATAACAAAGAAAAAACAGGAAGTAGTATTAACAGTAAATACATCGATGAGTTAGGAGTAGTTATTGATAAAATTCATGAATCAAAAGCAGAAACTAATTCATTTTTTTCAGAATCATTAAATAATTTAGGATCATCAAGAGTTTTTCTAGATTACATTCCTATTTTTAAATACTCTTTAAACTCAACTGGGAAAGATTATAATGACTTATCCTTCAGAATTGATGATGCTTTTGATCTATTTGTTGAAAGAGCGACAACTCTTTCTAAAATGGAAGCACAAGCTAACAGAAGCTCTTTATTATTAATGTATGGTTTAACAAGTAATGTTAATCCTTCAAAAGAAAGTTCAGTTACCACTACAGAAGATGAAGAAGTTAAAGTAATTACAGTTGCTGGTTCTACAATTAGAGACCTTAATAATACTGGAAGACTTTATACTAGTGATGTTTTTTCATCTTCAAGAATGTTTTTACAACAAGTGCTATCAGATTTAGATAAAAAAATAGATATAGCTCTTGGTTATAATGTTATAACTATTCCTGATATTGGAACTCAAAAACCAGAAAGTAATATAAGAATTGGTTACAACTTATACTTACCATTTATGAAAGAACTAAGTTTATCATATTTAAAAGAAATAATTTTTAAAGAGTTAGTTAGAGGACATGAAGAATATAATGAAGTTATCATGACTTTTAACATTGAAAAAAATAGATACTACTATGGTTTTAAAGAAATCATTGATAAATTTAGAGTTGTTTTTAATACTACAGCGATTCTTGGAGATGCACTTGACAGAATCAAACAACAACAAGTTGAAGCATTAAAAGCATCTAGTTCTAATGGACAAGACCAAGCAAGTAAAGAAGAATTATTAAATTCAGTTGGTAATATTCACACTAATCAAAATATTAACAAGTAAAACATTAAATTATACCATAAAACACCATAAATACAAAATAAAAGGGTGTTTTTTTGTGTTATAATAAGAATAGTAAGGTATATATAGATAGTTTTTGTTAAATTAACTATCAACTTGTATATACTTGAAGAAAAAAATAAATAAAAAAAGGAGAAAAAATGAGACAAGAAAACGGAGACATACGAATTTCTTTAGCTTCTTACCAAGGACAAGATCATTCATATAATACATCAGCATTAGTTTTAATGAGATTATTTATGAAAGCCTTAGTTGAAGTAAGAATTCCAATGTCAAGTATTGACCCAGTAAGCGGAGCTGCACTTTTACAAAGTAAAACTTTCTATGTTGAAAGGTATAAAACAGTAGGTTCACCATTTAGAAAGAATCCAGTTGAAAATAGATTTTCATCATATAGTTCACCAAACAGAAAAAGTTATGAAATGTATCTTCAAGCTGCAGAACAAACTTCTTATACTGTTTCATATGATGAATGAGTGTTTGCACACACAGACGTATTTAGATCATCAATAATCAATAATATGCCATGAGGTGAACAATCACAAAAGAGTATTCTTAAAAGAATGCGTGAAGAAAAATGAATTGAAACTAAACAATGAGAAGAATTAATGCTAAGCATTTCTAATGCTGGAGGAATGGAATATACAACTACTGATATCGATGGTGTTATCATTGATACAACAGAAGATGATTTATTAGATGCAGCAGCAGGGGAACACCCATTTAGTTATGATGCAATTCTTCGTATCTTAAGAGGTGAAAACATTGTTAATGAATTTGAACACGTTCTTGATTTATCAAAAATGAATGATGATTCTCATGGGAGACCAATGTTAAATAACTCTACTTTTGTAGGAACACCAGATGATGATTCAGTTATTGGAGTTGCACCATTAGCATTATATCAAGCTGATTTAGTTTCCGCTAAGGAAAAGCTTGACATTATGGCTAGTTCAACTGATATCTTTACAGAAGTTCAAACACATAACAAAGGATTCAAAGTCAATGATGGATTCTCATCATTAGATAACTCAGCTCCTCAAGTTAACAAAGTAGTTAATATTGATACATTATATGAAAATCCATATGACTCTTTTGAAAAATTAGTTGATAACAATAGTTCAGGTGTTGAATCAGCACTTACTATCGTTGATAGTGATACTTGAAATGCGATTGGAATGGACCCATCATACATTGAAGGATCTTTAACAGCTTTACAAGCATTCTATTCTAGTGTTGATTTAGTTAAAGAATCAACTTCTGAACCTTCAGATCAATTAAAATATGCTAAGATTAATGGTAATATCTTTTTAATTTCTAATTTCTTAATTCATCCATTTGTTAAGAACGGAAGAAATTTAGTTAATGGTAATATCACAAATAATAAAGATGTTCAATACTCAGCTATAGTTTCAATTAGACCATCAGATAACTTCTATGTTATTCCTGAAGACGGAAATGGTAATGGTAATGGAGTATCAGAAATAAACGCTCGTGATATTCAACCAACAGCAATGATTAAACAAGCTAATGGAACTTTACAAACATATGAACCATATCTTGAAATTGTTAAAAATCAACAAGCAATACCAGGTAATCAAGTAGATGCTCAAAATTATGCTAATCCAAGAATTGACATAAGAGTTCGTTTTGGTTTTGCTATTAATGATAGTAAAGCATTCAAAATTATGGCATTTGAAAAAAAGATGTCTTAATTTATTAAGATATTAACAATCATAAAACACCGAATATTTTTTAACCAACACCACTGATAGTGGTGTTTTTCTATGATATAATATAAGTATATAAAAAGCGAGAAAATAATATTATATTTTCCGTAAGAGTAAAAAGGAGATAAAAATGAATAAAAAAAAGAACAATATTTTTAGCGTTGATCTTAACAAACTAAATAACAGGGAAAAGGAAGCAATTTCATTGAAATTCGAAGCAACTTTTGATGACATTAATGCTATTGGAAGTCCTATAGCAAAAATTTCTAAGTACTATTCAGAAAACTATATTTATAAACTATTATATTTTGTAAGTTTTTTTGAAAAAAATACTAGGGAATCTTATGGTGTTGATGTGATTCCATGAAATATAACAGACCTTGAAGAAGATAAGATTGGATTTGTTATTTCTGACCCAAAAAAACAAGCATTAGCAAATGGTAATAGTAAATTAAAAGCTTTTAATAAAAAGAAAGAAACTGCAAAAGTAAGATACTTTAAGACAGGACGAGAAATTTATACAGACATTATTTCTTATATGACATATATCATTTATCCAGCAATTATTCCAATTGATCAAGGAGAGAGTTCTAGATTAACACAATCAAATCTATATGTAAGACTTTATAACATTTTAGAATCACAAAAAAGTCATGCACCATCAATTAAAGGTAACATTTTAAAAGCCTTACTTTGAGTTCTAAAAGAAATTATTGATTTTAGTGTACTAATAACTTTTAAAGAAGAAAAAAACGGGGAAATTAAAAAAGATACAGTAGACTTATCAACATTTTATAACATTTTAGCTAATGCTAAAGACAAATTAAAAATTGAAGTTGAGGGTGTTTCTATTGATGAAAGCAAAGGATTTTCAGAATTTTTCCTTTCTGCATCTAAAAATGATGAACTACTTGATAAAATAATGTTTTTACAAAGTCATCTTATTACAGGACTAAGTGAAACTGAATTAAAAAACTATAATAGAGATGAATTATTTTTTGAAATATACGCTGCTACACCGATAGCAATCATTGGTGAAATTCTAACATTTTTACAAAAGAATGGTTACAATAGAAAACAAAGTAGAGAACAAATTTGAAAAGTAATCAAATCTGATACAATCGCTTCTGACTTAGTAAAAGGAAGATACTACCCAAAAGACCTAATGGATACTCTTGGTGATGCTATTACAAATTTAAACATTAACTATGAGTTTTTAGGCGGAGTGATAAATTCTTTCGATTTTAGGGAAGAATTAAGTAATGCCTTTCAAAATATTTATTCTAGTATAATTTTTGAATCTAAACATGTTTTCATTGGAAAAATTGATAATGTTTTAAAAGATTCCAAAAATGGAATTAAAGTCAAAAGTCATTATAAGTTACCAAGTGAATTATACTTTGATGGTGGTGGTTCCGACGATCAAGATAAATTAGCTTATAATAGCTTACTACAATACAGTAGTAGATCTTTAGCAACAGAAACAAAAAACAGTATTGAAAGAGCTTCTGCTAAAGTAACAACATATAAAGATAAAAAAACTTGACAAGCATTTGTTAGAGATAATACTGCTACTATTCTACTACCAAAACATTATCTTAAAAAATAATTTTCTTTTTAATATTCAGAGGTAAAAATTGTTTCCAAAAACGAAAGTTTTAAGAAAGGAAACAAAATGAGTAAAAAAATACCAACACAAAGAGTTAGTTTTGCTGCTCTTAACCAAAAACATTTAGGGGGTGACATTCAAAGCAATGTCCCCTTTCAAGTTTTTAAAAACACTTTACAAGATTTAATTGTTAAATTTAATGATTTCACTGATCAAGCTATAGATGTTGATAAAGTTCTTAACAATAGCTTAATTGATTTTTCAGGTAAATATGATGAAAAATTTATAGAGGAAAACACTTTTGCTTTACTTGGAACAGTAGTTCCAAAGTCAATTGAACTTATTGCAGATAGTGAAATAGACTTTTTTAATAAAGGTGAAATTAAATTTAGTGGAAGTAACTATTCAAAACAATTAACAGATCTTAATAAGGTAATAATCCCTATTGTTAAATTTAAGCACATTACCCCTTTTATTAAAGGAATGGTGATGTTTAAATTATCTATTAATGAAGGAAAAGAAGGAAATAGCAATAAAATTAATAATAAGTCATACTTTATTGAGATAGAAGCGATTAATGATATCTATAAATATCCAGAAGGTTTTGATTATAACCTTGATGGAGATTTAACACCAGAATTTATTATTAATATTTACCCACAATTTGTTGATAGAAATACATCTATTATCCAAGCCTTAAATACAATTTCATTATATTTAGATGAAGAAAAAATAGATGAGTATGGTTCAATAATAAATGATGGAAGCGACTTTGTTGAACTACTTTCTGACGATATTGCATTTATATTAACTAGTTCTAATAAAGGAACTTCAATATGTAGTGATGGAGAGAAAAAATCACCAAATTATTTACTATCAATTGTTAGACCTGCAAGATCAGTTAATAATGTCTCAATTGATATTGAAATGATTTATAGTTATGAGTATCAAGACTTAGAAGATGGACTAGAAGATGGTCGTTCAATAAAGATGGAATTTTTAGGTAATGAAGACTTAAATACTACTATTAAAGATATAAAAGAGTTAAATAATAAGGAAGTTAAACTTACTTATAACACTGAACCACCAATTATTAATGGTACTTGTGGAAATGATGAAAACATTATTATCCCACAAGAATACTCTTTCTTCTCATTTAGTGAAAAAACTAATGATGAAATTTATAAATTAGCATCAAAAAAACTACTTAATGATAATGAATCAATTAGTGTTGAGAAAAACAGACCCATTATTGCTTTAGCTTACAATAATGTTTCAACAATGATGCTGAGTGATATTAGAGATGTTAATAACCATGATGCGATTCAATTTTGCAGACACTACCTTGTTAATGGATTAACTGGTAGAGGAAAAAGAAGAACACAAAAACAATTTAGAAATAGAAGATATTTCAGAAGAAATTAAGAATAAAAGGAGAGATTAAAATGGCACAAATAACAAGTCCTACAGGTGGTATTAGTAAGAAATCAAATACAATTACAACAAAATTGGATTTTAATATCAAAGATTTAGCGCCAGCATTGAATAAAACTCAATTAGGTGAAGACAAAGCAACAGTTATTGAAAACATGAGAAAACAAGTTGATGGTTCATATCTTAAAAGATCAGGAACACAACTATTATTATCTGTTGAAGATGATATTATCAAAGAGTTCGGTAAAGATGCTTGAAAGAGATATAACTCATCAGATACATTTACAGATGTCATTGACGGTATTAATTATGACATGATTTTAGTTATGTATGATGGCCAACCATATATAAAAAACATAAAAGATAATAGTAAGTTAGAAAGAATTCCAATGCTAATTTATAAGGAAATTAATCAACCACACGTTGATTTATCATTAGAAATGTATGAACCAGATGGGATGTTTGGTGGATCTAACTGATATGTAAGACAGTTTGAAACAAAATGACATAAACCAGAAGAAGAAAAGGACTCTTATATAACAAAAAGAACAATTGGGAGAAATAGACAATTAATTCATGGTATGGGAGCAACAGACAATTTTGAGAAACCAATTCAAGGATTACATCAAGTTTTTTATGATAAAGTTCACTCAGAATTTGCATCGAAAGCAACAGCTGATAATTATAAAGGGAGTAAAATATCTTTTAATTATGATAGTCCATTTAATAATGAAAATATTAACTTTATTGATATCAAATATCAAGGTTGAAAAGATAAAGATAATTTACAAATAAAAACTTATAATTTAAATGGAAGACAATATATTGTTTTAGAAGATAAGATTTTTGAAATTAATCTTGGTAGTAATCTACTAAAAATGGATAAAGTTCTTCAATCACCATGAGGTCAAGAAAATAATTTTTGCATTGATGAAAGAAACAGACATGGACTTGATAGTTGATATTATACATATGAGTTAAATGAAATTAATAACTTATGATATAAAGATAAGCGTTTAAATAATATTGATAATAAACAATATTATTTAGTTGAGTTGCCTCATACATTAGTTCCACCAGCAATATACTCTCAAGGTGTTAGAAATTTTAATGCTTATAACCCAGCAACAGCAGTTCCTTATTTTGTTGTAAATAGTAGTTCACCAGATAAGCTACTAGTTGATTATGGAAAAATTAATGAGCGTGGTGGTAAAAATAATATTATTAAGACAAATCAACGTTTTTATGAAGAAACAACACCTTTTAATTATTTCAAAGGTTATAGTGAATATAAAGATGATGAAGAAATAGAGATAAATAATATTGATATTATTTTTACTACAAAAGAATCAGAAGAATTATTATTTAAAGTAATTATTGAGAATGATACTAATAAAGAAAGATATAAAGTTATTTTGATTGATTCTTATAAGAATAAAACAACACCTATTTTCATTAATAAAAGTGCTTTTGGAAAACTTAAGATCAATAAAAAAACAAATGATTCTTATG
>CAMZNW010000211.1 GCA_947313935.1 uncultured Mollicutes bacterium | reverse complement strand
GTAAATATTAATAATACCTGATAATTTGCTTAAACAAATGTATTATGTTATAATTCTGTTTAAATAATCATTTTATTTTTATGCAATACAACACTATAATAAAATAAAATAAAATATTCTAATATATTATTAGAATATTTTATTTTTATATAATATTTATTTTATCTAAATCTCCTATTTTTAATTTATTATACTGACTTTCTGTATATTTTATTGGAATACCTATATCAAAATGTTGTAATTTTTGTGTACTATCATAATTAAAATTTGCAATAGTTACTACATAATAATTTTTTTTAAGATCTTTATATATTAATTTAATTTCATGATTTTTATAATCTCCATATGCTTTATCAAATTTAATATCTTTTATTTTTGGTGTTGCTTGTTTAATAATATCTTGATATTCTTGTTTTGATAACGTATCAGACGATATATAAGTTGTTGCTAAACCTTTTATTTTTATATTTATTGGTTTATAAATTATTTTTATCCCTATTGAATTATAAAATTCTTCATTATAGTTAGATTTGACTGATACAATATCACCATTTTTTAATTTACCATTTTTTTCTACTTTAAAAGAAATTAATTCATTTCCATTAAAAGAAGATATAGAAAAATTTGCATTTTGGATAATTGCTTTATAAAATTCATTTTCATTAAAATTTATTTTAACTTTACCTTGTTGATTATTACCTTCTACACTTGTAGTTATATAATCATTTAATACAATTTTTATATTATTGGTAGTTATTAATAATAATAATGTTACAATAAAAACACTACTCGCTAATAAAATTTTTTTATTCATTTAGCTCAATCTCCTTAATAACATTTTTCACAGTATTTATAGGAATTGCAAATCCCATATTATCACTATTTGGATCTGCTATTTTCATCGTATTCATTCCAATAACTTGTCCTTTTGAATTAAATAAAGGACCTCCACTGTTTCCAGGATTTATTGCGACATCTGATTGAATATATTCATTTTCTTGTCCACCTTCACTTTTCATTAATCGATTAGTTGAAGATATTATTCCACTTGTAACAGACCCCTGAAAATCTTTTCCATATGGTGAACCAATTGCAATTGCAGCTTCACCTGGAATTAAATCATCTGAATCTCCAAATATTACTGAATTTAAAACTTTTTTTGTTTTAAATTTAACAACAGCCACATCATACTTAGTATTAGTACCAACTAATTGAGTATCAATTAAATCTTGTTTTTTATCAGTTTTATCATTTAACATTATTTTTAATTGATCTGCTCCTTCAACAACATGATTATTTGTAACTGCATAATAATATCCTTTTTCTTTTTTATAAATAAATCCTGAACCTATCCCTTTTTCAAGAGGAGGTAGATCTGAAAATTGTTCAAAAGCTGATAATCCTGATTTTTGCATATTAATAACTGTTACTACACTTTGATAATTATTTTTATAAGTTTTTGTAATATATGTTTCATTAGTAGTAGAATCTACATCTTGTTCTACTATATTGTTTTGTGATTGATTATTATCTTTATATTCAAGATACACTCCAAAAATTAACACTGCTAATAAAAATCCTGTTCCCATTGCTAATAATCCTTTAAATATTCTCTTCATATCTCTCCTTTATAAAAGTATATCATATGTAGTAAAAAATAATGTCATAATTTTAAAAAATATATCTAATATACATATTAGATATATTTTATATATATTATTAAAAGTTATTCAACTATATTTTAATAAGGTTATATAGGATAATTTATTCTTTATCTAAATCTATTTCTTCTAATAAATATCCTTCAAATTGATCACCTTTTTTAATATCATTAAATCCTTTAAAACTCATTCCGCAATCCATTCCTTCAACTACTTCATTTACATCATCTTTAAACCTTTTTAATTGTCCTAATTCTCCATCATAAATAACAATATCATCTCTAATTAATCTAACACGACATTTACGAGATATTTTACCTTCTGTTACAATACATCCAGCAACTTTTCCAATACCTGTAATTTTAAATACTTCATCAACACGAGCATAACCAATAATATCTTCACGATATTTTTTATTACGTAATCCACGCATTGAATCTTCTATTTCTTCAATTATTTTATAAATAATATTAGATAACATTAAATCAATTTTTTCTTTTTCAATAATTTTTTTAGCCACACCATCTGGACGAACATTAAATCCAATCATGATTGCATTTCCTGTTTGACATAACATTGTATCAGATTCATTTATTGCTCCTACACCTTTATGTACAATACGTACTTTAACACCATTAACATCAATTTTTTCAAGTGAAGTAGCTAATGCTTCAACAGAACCTTGTACATCTGCTTTAATAACAATTGGTAATTCTTTAAATTCCCCTTCTGCTATTTTTGCATTTAATTCATCCAATGACATTGCATGTGCAGAATTTCTTTGTTTTGAATTTAATATTGCTGCTCTTTTTTCACCTATTGCTTGAGCTTTTTTTGCATCTTTAATTATTATAAATCTTTCTCCTGCTTGTGGTACTCCTTTTAAACCTGCTATTTCTATTGGTGTAGCTGTAGTT
>CAMZNW010000210.1 GCA_947313935.1 uncultured Mollicutes bacterium | reverse complement strand
ATACCTGCAAAAAATTCAAAATTAAAACTTCATTCAGCGACTTTTCCAGAAGAATTAGTAAATAAAATAATAATTAATTTTACAAAAGAAGGCGAAACTATATTAGATCCTTTCATGGGAACAGGAACTACAGGATATTCAGCATTAAAAAATGGAAGAAATTTTATAGGTATTGAATTAAATGATATATATTATAATTTTGCTAACGAATATTTAAAAAATTTTTGAAAGAAAGAAATTATGGATGAAGATATTAAAGAATTACAGATAAAATTAATTGACATAAAAAAACAAGGATTCGTTAAAAACAAATTTTTAAAAAATAAAAATGGCGGAGCGGGAAATACCCTAGAAACTTTATTAGGAATTAAAGAAAACAATATATCAGCTCCTGATTTTAAAAGCATCGAAATTAAAACTTGAAATAACGAAAGATCTCCTTCTGCTCTTTTGAGTTTGTTTAATTTTAACAATAAAGTTTGAAAAGTAGATCAATTAGAAGCTATAGAAAAATATGGTAGTGAAAATAAAAACGGAAGAAAAGGAATTTATTATACATTAGGTATACAACCTAATAGTGCGGAATTGTTCATTTACATAAGAGAAGAAAAAATTGATGTTAGACATATAGATGGTACTGTTTTAATTTCATACCCTATAGAAAGTTTAGTAGAAAAATTTAATCAAAAAATGTCAAAGTTATTAATTGTATATTATGATCAAGAAGAAAGAGATGGGATTAAATATTTTCATTATAATAAAGCAATTTTATTAAAAGGTGGAACTACAAAAGAAATATTAAAAGAAAATATTAAAAAAGGAATAATAACTATCGATTTAAGATTAAATCCTAAAATAAATGAAAAAACAAAAAAGATATCGTCAAGAAATCACGGAACTGCTTTTAGAGTTAAAGAAAAAAATTTAGAGAAATTATATAAAACAAAAGAATATATAAATATTTAATTAAATTTGTTATTGTATATTTAAAATATTTTGATTGTTTTTTTTAAACATTAAATGGTATTTAAATAACAAAACTCTTTCGAAAAAAGAAGAGAAATTGAATTGTATTTAATTAAATAGATTTAAAATAATAAAAACACACTTTAAGTGTGTTTTTATTATTTATTAATAAATTTAATTTTAAATATTCAAAAAACTAAATAATTTTTTTATTTTTCTTTTTAAATATAAAATTATTATTGATAAATAAAAATTAAGGTAAAAATATGGGTGAAAAAAAATGAATCAAATAGATACAC
>CAMZNW010000209.1 GCA_947313935.1 uncultured Mollicutes bacterium | reverse complement strand
GATTTTTTTAAAATAAAATTTTTCAAGTCTAATTCATTATAATATATATTACCTTGATGCATTTTATGAATTCTAGTTATATAAATTCGATCAATAAATGGAAAATATAAATTAAAAATTTGAATTCCACCAACAATCATTATTTCTTCATCTACAAAATTAAAAATATTTTTATAATTTGAAATTACTTGAGCATCTAGTAATTTAAAGTCTTTATCTTGTGATAAAACAATTGTTTCTCTATTTGGTAGTGCTTTACCAATTGCTTGATATGTTTTTCTTCCCATGACATTTTTTTTATTACTTGTAGTTTTTTTATAAAATTGTAAATCTTCTTTATAATGCCATGCTAATCCATTCTTAGAATTAGAATCTCCAATTAAATTATTCTCATCTATTGCTAAAATTATAGATAATTTCATTAAACTGCCACCTTACCTTTTATTAATGGATGACATTCATAATCAATTAATTCTATATCATCATATGTAAAATCGTATAAAGAAGTAATTGAAGGGTTTAATTTTATTTTTGGTAGTTTTTTAGGGGTTCTTTGTAACTGAATTTTAACTTGTTCTAAATGATTATTATATATATGTACATCTCCAAAAGAATGTATAAATTCCCCAACTTCTAAATTGCATACTTGTGCTAATAATGTTGTTAAAAGAGCATACGAAGCAATATTAAATGGAACACCTAAAAATACATCTGCACTTCTTTGATATAATTGACATGATAACTTATTATCTTGACTAACATAAAATTGAACAAAAGCATGACATGGTGGAAGAGCCATTTGATCTAATTCTCCAACATTCCATGCACTTAAAATATGTCGTCGTGAAAATTTATTTTCTTTTAAATTATTAATAAGTATAGTTAACTGATCGATAACTTCTCCATCATTATTTTTCCAATTTCGCCATTGTGAACCATAAATTGGTCCTAATTCTCCATTTTCATCTGCCCATTCATCCCAAATCCTAATCTTATTTTCTTTTAAATATGCAATATTTGTATCACCTTTTATAAACCATAATAATTCATGTACTATTGATTTAAAATGAACTTTTTTAGTTGTTACTAATGGGAACCCATCTGCCAAATTATAACGAGTTTGATAACCAAATATTGATTTAGTTCCTACATTAGTACGTTCTATTTTTTCTTGTCCATTTTTTAATACATAATCAATCATTTCAAGATATTGTTTCATAAATCCTCCTATTTGATAATCACATGACATATTTTTTTTATTTCAATATAAGCTTTAATAATTTCCTCATAAGTTACCTCATCTATCAAATTAATTATTTCATTAATTTGATATTTTGAATCATTATATATATAATTACGGCATAGTTTGATTTGAAAATTAGAATTATTTTTTTGCTTTTTACATTGGTTAATTATATTATTTTTAGATATTAAAAATAATTCTTTTGTTACATAATTGATATAATTATTCATAATATTATCAATAGCAACTAGTGCTTGTTTTATTTTATCACTATTTGTACCCAAATAAATAACAATTGTTGTATTATTAATAAATTGAGAATAAACATAGTAACATAATTGCATTTCTTCTCGAATAATTGTAAATAAAGTACTTTGACTACCGCCACCTAACATATAATTTAATAATAACTTAACTTCATTTGATATTGGTTTCATAAATTTAAAAGCTATTGCAATTGTAGCTTGTTCTAATCTTTTTTTTATTACTAAGTCTTCATTTTTAAATGTTTGATATTTTTGTACTTTATAAGGTGTTTTCCGTATAAAATTTAAATTAATTTTACTAAATTGTTCACTGTCTCCACTCATTATAGATGTATAATCTACTACTTTAAATTTTTCAACCATATTATCAAATTTACTTTTAGAAAATTTATTTAATTGTTCTTGTTGTTGTTCTAAAGTTAAATAATATTTATTATCTTTAAATAATTGGTCTTGAAGTAATTTGTCTACTAATTGCATATTATCTTGTCTTAAGTCATTTAAAATCAATTTTTCAAAAGATAATACTTGTTCTAAAATTTCATTATTGTATGAATCATTTTTTATTACATCTTTAAATATATTTATTAAGTACTCTTCTTCTAAATCATTTACATATATTGGATTTATATAATCTAATATATATTCAATAATAATAACATCTTTATAATCATAAACTTCAACTTCAAATATTGCATCATAGTTATGAGCTTTTATTAACTCAAATGCAGGATGATTTAATTTTTTTGTTTGATATTTAAGAACTTCTGCAACTACTATAGAATAAAAGACATCTTCATTTGATGTCTTTATTATTTGATTATATACACGATATTGTTTTGTTTTTAAATCTTTATTAATTACTTTTAATGTTGTATTATTTTTTAATATTTTCATATTCTTCTCCAACTAATACATGTCGTGGTTTCGTTCCTTCATTTTCAGAAATAATCCCATTTGCTTCTAATTGATCTATTATAGTTGCTGCACGATTATAACCAACTTTATATTTCCTTTGAATAAAAGAAGTTGATGCACGTTGTGTTCTAATTATTTCTGCTAAAATTTCATCATATAATTCATCAACTTCATTATTACTATCAACAACATCTAAATTAGATAAATTAATATCGTATTTATCTTCAACAAAGTCTTTAGGGAATTGGTTTATAATGTTTTCTACTACATCTTCTATCTCTTGATCAGATAAAAATGCCCCTTGTATTCTATGTAAATTATTTGAACCTTGTTCTGAATAAAGCATATCACCACGTCCTAATAATTTCTCTGCTCCAGAACTATCTAAAATTGTTCTAGAATCAATACTTGAAGAAACTGCAAAAGAAATTCTTGAAGGAATATTAGCTTTAATTAAACCTGTAATAACATCAGTAGATGGTCGTTGTGTTGCAATTATAAGATGAATACCTGCAGCACGAGCCATTTGAGCCAAACGAGCAAGTGAAGATTCCACATCATTTGATGCTACCATCATCAGATCTGCTAATTCATCAACTATAATTACAATATATGGTAATTTTTTATACGAATTAGTTTTATCTTTTAATACCTTTTGATTATAACTTATAATATTTCTTGCATTTGTTTGGGCAAATAGTTCATATCTATATTCCATTTCAAGAACCATTTTATTTAAAATTAATGCAGCTTTTTTAGGTTCTGTAACTACTGGTGTTAATAAATGTGGAATTCCATTATATGGAGTCAGTTCAACTTTTTTAGGGTCTATCATAATTAACTTTACATCATTAGGAGATGCTTTTGTCAAAATTGAAATAATAATAGAATTTACACAAACTGATTTACCACTTCCGGTTGAACCAGCTATTAATAAATGTGGTGTTTTTGTAATATCCGTAAATATAGCACTACCAGATATATCTTTACCTAAACCAATTTGTAAAACATTTTCCATATCATTATTTTTAGATTCTAATACTTCTCTTAAACTAACCATAATTGTAATATCATTTGCAATCTCTATTCCAACAGCAGCTTTACCTGGAATTGGTGCTTCAATTCGAACTCCATTTGAAGCTAAAGCCATTGCAATATCATTTGATAATGATTGAAATTTAGATACTTTTATCCCCATTTCTGGTTGTAATTCATATTTAGTAACATTTGGTCCAATATGAATATTTAGTATTTCAACGTTTAAACCAAAACTACTTAATGTCTCTTTTAAAACAGTAGCTTTTTGAGTTGCATTTATTCGCATTTTTTCTAATTGCTTAGAATTATTACCATATTCTTTTAACATATTAATTGAAGGGATTTTATAATTAATATTATCTATATTAACATTTTTATGTTCAAATTGTTTTATTTTATCTAAACTATCTTCCATAAAGATTGGAATTTCATCATTATTTGATATTTCTTTTGTTTCAATCTCAACTTCTTTTTTAGTTATTTGTTCTGTTTTTTTATTTAAATGCTTAAAATCAACTTCTTTTTTGATATTTGACTTATTGTTGATTATATTTTCTTCTTGGTTATTAATTAAAGGATCTTCTTTAAAAAAACCTGATAAATCTTGTGGATTATTAGTTTCAACAATATCTTCTTTTTCTTTTTCTTTTTTTTGCTTGAAAAAATTATATTTTTTATTATTAGGAACTATATCTTGTTTTTCTTCTTTTTGCTCAACAATATCTATATCTTTTTTAGTAGTTACTTTCAACTCTTTTTTAGATTTTTCCTTTACATCTGGTATTTCGATATTTAATATATTCATTCTTAATTTATTAAAATCTATTACTAGCCATAAAATTATCATAAAAGAAATAACTATTACCAACTTAACACCTAAATAACCAATTAGTTTTATTGAATTAAAAATAAAAATATATCCAATAAGTCCAGCACCATCTAAATAATTTTCACTTTTTATATTCAAAAATTGATTTGCAAAACTAAAATGATAGGCATTTAAATTAATATAATAATTTAATCC
>CAMZNW010000208.1 GCA_947313935.1 uncultured Mollicutes bacterium | reverse complement strand
GACATTTTACGACCATCAAGACCAATTACAGGTTTATTTTCTACAATTAAAGCTTTAGGTAGAATAAATATATCTTCATATCTATTATTAAATGTAGAGGCAATATCACGTGCAATTTCAATATGTTGTTTTTGATCAACTCCTACTGGTACTACTTGAGTATTAAAAAGTAAAATATCACTAGCCATTAATAATGGATAATTATATAATCCAATATTGACATTAAAATCTATATCTTTTTTATAAGAATTATTTTGATCAACTATACTTTTATAAGCATGTGCACGATTTAAAAGTCCTTTTGCAGTACAATTTGTTAATATAATAGCTAATTCAAATATTTCTGGTATTTGAGATTGTAAATATATTTTAACTTGATTATTATCAGAAAAAAAAGAATTTAAAGCTGCTAAAATATGTCTAGTATTATTTTGTAATTCTTCTGGTAAAATACCATTATTTAGAGCATGATAATCAGCAATAAATAAAAACACCTCATTTTCTTTTGATAATTCAATTATTTGTTTAATAGCACCAATGTAATTTCCTAAATGTAATTCACCAGTAGGTTTAATTCCTGTTAAAACACGCATTTATTCTCCTTTAAAATCATCAGGTATGTTTTCTCGTTCTAATGAAATACCAAATGATTTAGGTCCAAAATGACATGCTATAATTATAGGAACTACTTCACAATCGATAAATTCAACATTATTTTCATTAGCAATTTTTCGTAAATATTTTTCAACTTTATCATCATCTTGATAAGATGTAAAATAAATTCGTTTTGTTTTTTTATTAATAAGTTCTGCTTCAATTTCTTGTAATATTTTTTTTGATGAACGTACTTTTTTATAAATATTTGGTACTGGTTCAACATGACGTAATAATAATTTGAAATTTATTAGTTTTCCAATTATTAATTGTGATAAATTTACTCGTCCACTTTTTTTCAAGTAATCTAATGTACCTGGTACAATAAAAGTTTCAAAATGTTTAGCATTCTCATTTAATGTATCAACAATATCTTCTATTTTATACTTCTCACTATTAATCATATCAATTCCACGTGTAATCATAGCATATTCACTTAATGAATATGATCGTACTTTAACTATATGAATACGGTTTTTATTTGTTTTAAGCATTCCAATTGCAAGAATTGTATTACTATAAGTACCTGATAAATATTGAGAAGGACTAAAAATAATTATATCGTCATATTTAGTTAAAGATTCTTCGATTAATTCTTTAATTTCAATAGTAGATGGTTGAGATGTTGTAGGAATTATATTCTTTTCTTTAGCAGCAATCATAAGTTCTTTACTATCTCCAAAGAATTCCTCTTCTCCTAAAAAAGAATGTAATTTTAACATTTCTCCATTTTTAAAATCTTTTATTTTTTGATCAATACATGATGTATTACTATAAATAATTCCTATATTAGACATTTTTCTCCTTTTATATCAATTTCAATAGTTGTATGATTTATTTTTTCTTTTTCTAATGTTTCTTTAATTTTAATCTTTAATTCCATTATTTCTTTATGAGAAAGTTTATTAGATACTTCAATATGCATTGTTGCTATATAATCTGAACCATCTAAACACCATATATGTATATCATGTACATCAAAAATAGTAGTATCCATATTTAAAATTAATTTTTGAATACTATTGATATCCACATCATCTGGTACACTTAGCATAAAAATATTAAATAAATTCTTTCCTTCTGTTAATCCCATATACAATAACCAAATTGCTATACAAATAGATAATATTATATCAATTTCTTGAACATTAAATATTAAAATAAATAATGATGATATCAATATGGTTAACCAACTAAAAACATCAGCTAATAAATTTATAAATAATGTTTTATTTGTAATAGAACTCTCTTTAGCTAATTTATAAGCACCATAACCATTTATTAAAAGACCAATTATAGCTAAAATTAATAAATATTTAATGTTAACAACTTGATGTTCTTTAAATGTATGTAAAACATTATTCAAAATAAAGCATGCGCCAATAATCAAAATTATTATATTTATTAAACTTCCTAATAATGAAAATCGACGATAACCATAAGTATATTTATTTGAACGTCCTTTTTTTGATTTTTTTTCAAATGAAAATGAGAATAATAATATAAAACTATCTCCTAAATCATGTATTGCATTTGAATATAATGCTACCGAATTTGTTAATATAGCAAAAAAAAACTCTGCAATAGTAAAGAAAGTATTTACTATTAAAATCCATAAAATATTTTTTGTGGGAATATTATTATGATTGTGTCTATGATCATAATTATGTGATTCTTTTTCCATAGGCCCCCTATATATTTTATTATAACATTTTTAAAATTAATTCTAAAAATATTTATAGATTATGCTCCAAGAAAAGCCATATATACATATATAAATATAATTAAACTTGGAATTATTATATTTATATTTCTATTCTTAATTTTAAAATTTATTCCAAGAAAAGTTAATATTGAAAAAATCATTCCTAATTTTATTAATATTAAAACTCCACTTCCACTTGTACTAAATAATGGCATTTTAGATAACAGATCAACTACAAATAATATTGTGAAATTAAATAAATTAGAACCTAAAACACTACTTGCAGCCATATCATATTTTTTAGATTTACATAATGTATATATACTCGTTAATTCAGGTAATGATGTTGATATACCAATAAAAATAGCTCCAACAAAAGATGCAGTTAAACCAGAAATTAATATTATTTGATTAGCTGTTATTGCAAGTTCAATTGAAACAAATAAAATAATCAATGCTAAAATTACAAAATTAATTATTGCTTTTTGGCATTTTTTGGAATCTTTTTTTTCTAATGTAATAACTTCTTCCTCATAATTTAAACTACGAATTGTAATAATATAAATTATTAATATTAATATTGTTACTATAGAAAAACGTCCTACTTCTAAAAATTTATAATCTGAACAAATTAAAGTAAAATAAGTTAGCACATACATTAATAATACATATAAATTTATTTTATTAGTTGTAAATGAAATTTTTTGATTAACTAGTTGCTTAAAGAATATTATATTCATTAATGATAAAAGTACTAAATTAAATAAATTTGATCCTAATAAATTAGAAATTGCTAAAGTACTTTCTCCTAAATATGATGATGTAATTGAAGTTGCTAATTCAGGTAATGATGTTGCAAAAGCTAAAATTATCCCTACCATAACTGCATTTAAATTGGAATTCATTTCAATAGTTTCAGCATTTTTAGATAATTTATTAGCTAAAAATACTATTAATAATGCTAAAATTAAAAATTTAAAATATATCATATATTCTCCTTAAATATTTACTTTTATACAATATCAGCAAATATTTCAATATTTTTTTCTAATACTTCTACTTCAATTGAACCAGATGGACCTTGTTCTCCATCAATTGTCCAAGTAATTTCATCTGTTAATGTTATTTTACATTTTTTAAATTGACGAACTATTGCTAAATCCTCTGAAATATTTTCTTTAATACCATGAAAGAAAATACCTGGTACTTCAAGACTTGCTAAACCTGGATTTTTTTTAAATAAAATAAGATGAAATACTCCATCATTAATTGTATTTTCTGGTAAAAAATTTCTTATACCGCCTAAAGATTTTGAATTAACTAAAAAACAATAACGAAATTCTCCACTAATTAATTCCCCATCACAATTTATATCAATAAAAAAACTTTCAAAATCTGTTTTTATTTTTTTTATGCCATTCAAGATATAAGCATTTTGTCCAAGTAAATTTTTATAAGTTTGCTTTGTTAAATAACTACTATCAGTAAATTGACCAATAGCAGCAACATAATTAAAAAATTTATTATTTATTTTACCAGTATCCATTAAAATTGTTTTATCTTCATAAAAAAGATTCATTATATTACTATATTTATTTTTTAATCCTAAACTATAAGCTAAATCATTAACTGTTCCAATCGGAAAATATAAAACTTTAGTTTTTATATTATATATAGTTAACCCTGTTACCACTTCATTAATTGTACCATCACCACCTGCACAAACTAATAAATCAACTATCTTAATTTTAGATATTTTATTTATAATATCTTTAGAAGATTGAGTTGCATATAATTCAACAATATAACCAGCTTTAACTAAATCATATCCTAATGTAGATATATTATTTGTAAAATAACTTCTCTTACTTAATGAATTATAAATAATAAGCGCTTTTTTCATAAAGACCTTCTTTTTTTAAATATATATGAAAATTGTTCAAATATTTTAATAAAAAATACAAAAACTAATAAGATTTCTAATCGTCCTAAAATCATTCCAATTGAAAGAGTCCATAACAATATTGGAGCCAAATTAGGTGATGTAATTCCAATTGTTAAACCAACATTACCTAAAGCTGAAGCAAATTCAAAAAATGATTGTGAAAAAGAATATCCATAAATTACAAACATTAATGTACCAATAACTAAAATAATCATATATATACCAATATAGTTAGCAGACATAATAATATTTTTTGAAGTTAATTGTTTTTTTCCAGCAGGTCCAACTATTACTCGTCTAATTAATTTATTATCTGGAGTATACAATCTTTTAATGTTTAATTTAATAGATGTTAAAATAATATTTATTCTTGTTATTTTAATGCCTCCTGCTGTTGAACCTACTGCTCCACCAATTATCATTGCAACTAATATAATAGCAAACATTGTTTGATTACTAGAACTTATTTGAGAATAATCTACCACACTAAATCCTGTTCCAGTAATTGCAGAAACAACTGAAAAAACAGATAATAAAATGTGTTTAAATATTGTTGTATTAAAATCATATATAGTGAAAATAGAAGTTATTATACTCATAATAATAATTAATATAAAAAATAAACGAACTTCTGCAATTTTAAAAACACGTTTAAATTTACCATTACAAATTAAAACATTTGTTACAAATGATAAACTCCCTAAAATCATTAATACAATAATTATAATATCAATAGCACTAGAATTATAATCTGCAATAGAATTTGCTGTAACACCAAAACCACCAGTAGCAACAGAACAAATAGCAATATTTAATGCATCAAAAGAAGGCATATTAGCTAACATTAAAAATGTCCATCCTATAACAATATATCCAAGCATAATCTTAATTATTAAACTAGCTGATTTACGCATACTAGGATATAATCTGTCGGAATGTCCTTCTGCTTCATATAATTCAAAACCAATAGAATTATTAAAAATAGTAACTAAAATTAATATAATACCTACTCCACCATAAAATTGAATAATTGAACGATACAATAAAAATATTTTATCAATATGTGTAATATCTACTACACTTAAACCAGTTGTAGATGAACCACTTGCACTGTCAAAAAAAGCCTGTGTGAAATTTAAATTACCTGAAATGATAAATGGAATCCCTAAAACAATACAAGTAAGTAACCATGTTAATACTAATACTATAATTTGTTGTCCTTTATTTTGCTTATATAAGATATCTTTATATACAAATTTAAATACTAAACTAATTATAAAACATATCAAAGAAGGTACTATAAAATAAATAACTTGATAATATTCTTTCGGATACCATAATAAACTAACAAGAGGTATAAGTAACATTAAAGATAATAATTTGAATACTCTTCCAAATGAAGATAAAATAGGATTAAAAGTACATTTATTCATAATAAAACCTTATGAATTTTATTAGAATCTTTAATATTTGTAAAAATAACTATTTTATCTCCTAATTCAATATGATCTGATCCATTTGGTATTATACTATGTTTTCCACGAATTATACAACAAACAATACAACCTTCTGGAAAATTTATATCCATTAATTTTTTATTTATTGAACGAGCATCAGATTTTATTTTTATTTCTAATGGATATACTTCATTATTATTAATAGAAATATAATCCATTGCTTCATCTACTGTTGCCATTTTATTAATTATATTTGTAATTAAATGTGAAGCAGAAACTGTTCCCTCAATTCCAAGTTTACTGAATGCTTGTCGATTATTAGGATTTGAAATCATTGTTATCTTCTTTTTCACATATAATCGTTTACACGCAATATTACATATAATATAATTTTTATAATCTTTATTTGATAAACAAATTAATACATCAAAAGAATTATCATCAAATTTTTCATAAGTCATTGGATCTGATGTATTCCCAACATAAACATCTATATTATATTTAGAAATCATTTTATTTGCAAAAACTATATCATCATGAATAAATGTAATATGATGTTCTTTAGTACACATTTGTTGAAATAAAAAATCTGCTTTTTTATAACCATCAGTTACTAATATTTTCATTTTTACCCTCCATATATGAATATAATATATTAAATGCTAATTTATTAGGGTAAATTACATCTATCTTATAATCTTCAATCAAAAATGATTTATTTTCATCATACATTCGAGTAATAACATGATTAATATTTAACAAAGATTTACCTAAAATCGCTAAATAAATATTTAAATCATCATCACCAGTTACTACTAATAAAGTGTCTATTTTAACACCACTTGCTAACTTTATACCTTGAATATCATTAATTTCATTAGTTATTGTTATTCCACTAAATGATTTTTTTAATAAAAAGAAATTTTCTTCATTTTTATCAACTATATATACTAAATTACCACTTTCTGATAATTTAGAAGCTGCTTCTGCTCCACTTTTTCCACATCCGATAATTAAAATATTTTTTTGCATAAAACCTCTTATATATTATTTAATTTATTATATCATTTTTTTATAATTTTGTAGCAATATATTACTTAATAAATCTAATTTTAATAATTTTTTATTTAAACTTAATATTCCTTATTATTATAATATCTAAATTGTGATATAAAAAATAATTATAATACTACATAATACTAATATATCTGCAAACTTAAATTTAATTTCTAGAAATGTACTTCTTGATTTAGTTGCATCAAACTTTCTCATGTCTAGAGCAATTGCTAACTCGTTGGCACGATGAATACTATCTATTAATAAAGGCATTATACAAATAACAGCTAATTTGAATTTTTTAAGATATTGATATTTACTAATATAATTTCCCCTATTAGCTTGAGCATTGATTAAATTAGTAAATTCTTTATCGATACTAGGTATTAGATTCAATGCAATAATAATTGTTAATGCTAATTGTTGTACATTAACATGGATTAATTTTAACGGTTTTAATATATAAATAATTCCAATATATAATTCTGATAATTTTAGTGCATTTAAAATTACAAAACTCATTATTGCAATTAAAAACATTTGAATGAATATATTTAAACTAATTATAATAGCTTGTAG
>CAMZNW010000207.1 GCA_947313935.1 uncultured Mollicutes bacterium | reverse complement strand
ATATTGATTAACATTATTTTTTCTAATTCACTATGTAAATGAGTTAATTCTTCATCTATATATATAGTATTATATGACCCTTGTAAAATATTATAAGCTTTAAAAAAGAATACGATTGCTTCAACGGTTCCATATGATAATCTTTTACTTGAAGAGCTTAAATTACTATGATCTACTAATAAATCTTCTAATTTTTCATTTTCTATTAAAGTATTTGTATCTTTTTTAAAATAAATATAAAAATCATTTTTATCATTTTGCGTATACTCAACTTTTTCAATATAATTATCAATAAGTTTTAAAAATGATTGTAAAATATTTATTGGAATACGTTCTTTTGGAAAGTTTACATTAGTATTATCTGAATAATTAGTATGCCCAAACCAATAACCTATATTACTAGCATTTAAAATTAAATCATTATTTTTTTGATTCATAATTTTTGATTGAAATCCATTTTGTAATTCAAAAGCAAATTCTTCCTTACTAATAGGTATTAGATTATCGATTTTTTTTAACTTATTATTGTTTTTTTGAAATGTAGCACTAATAGTATTTTTGTTATTAAATTCTTGATAATTAAGAGACTCATTTACTTTACCATTATCAATTAACAAGTTATATTCAAATAAATAATCAGTTTGCTGATCTTTATTTTTTAAATATTTAATTTTTATTTCTAATTTTTCTTTAATTGCTCTAAATTCTGTTTCTTCAATAAGTTTACCAGTTAATATTCTTTCAATAAAAAATATCGCCTTTGAAAGCGTTGTTTTTCCAGAAGCATTACTACCAATTATTATATTAATATTTTTAGGGAAAATTTTACTTATTTCAGTTTCACATTCCTTATAACTATTCTTACTTTTTCTTTCTGTATAAAATTGAAATGTATTTTCTTTAAACATATACAAACCATCTAATTTTAATTCTAATATTTTCATATATCACTCCTTAAATCCAAAATTTGGATTTTAAACACAATATTATTTTAACATATTTAAAACGAATAATGCTTTTTATTTATTTTCTCCTTATACATCTTATTTTTAAGACTTAATTTCTATTCTAAATCACTTTTCCTATAATTTGAGATTTTTTAATAGGTCCATGTTCTCTACTATCAAAACTATTTTTATAATTATCTCCTAAAACATAATATTCATCTTTTTTTAAAGTATATGTGTTATTGCTTTTTGGTACAGATAATTTTTCTATTTCATTATTACAAATAAACAAATTATTATTTTCTATTTTAATACGATCATTTGGTAAACCAACTATTCTTTTAATATGTTTTTCATTCTTATAATGAAAGACAATTACATCTCCCTTTTCATAAAATGTATGTTTCTTCATAATTTTTAATTCATTATTTGAAAAGGTAGGAATCATAGAATTACCATCAATTCTTACTACTTTAAAATTAAAACTAATAAATGTTATTATTAAAAACATTAGTGTAAATAATATTAATTTTAATGTTTTTTTCATATTTGTATTACTCTATCAACCGTTTCAAATAATTCTTTATCATGTGTTACCATAATAATAGTTTTACCATTGTCATTTAATTGTTTTAACAAATTCATAATTTCCCATTTGTTCTTTGTATCAAGAGATCCTGTGGGTTCATCTGCTAAAATTAATTTAGATGGTTTTAAAATGATACGTGCTATAGCAATTCGTTGTTGTTCCCCACCACTTAATGAATAAATATAAGATTTTTGCTGATTTTCAAGTCCTACATCTTTTAATGTTTTGCTTATCAATTCTAATTTCTCTTTTTTTGAAATTTTAACATATTCAAGTCCTATAAGTAAATTATATTCTACTGTCTTATTCTCAATAAGAGCAAAATTTTGAAATATGAAACTAATATCAAAACGCAAATCTTTTTTTATGTTATTATTTATTAATATTTCACCATTGTCAATTTTCTCTAATCCACCAATCATATTTAAAAGAGTAGATTTACCACTACCACTTTCTCCACTAATAATAACAAACTCTCCTTTATCTATTTTTAAATTAAAATTATCAAATAATACTTTTTCTTTATATCTTTTATTTAAGTTTCTAACTTCAACAATAGCCATTATAAATCTCCTTTTAATTCTGTTGCTTTTACAGATAATATTTTATTCATTTTTATGAAAATAATAACCATATCACTAAATAGTAACAATAACAGCACTACTCTTTCATATATATTTAAAAAGATAAAGATTATTGCATATTGAAATATTATTATGTATACATATTCTTTAATTATTTTTATATTAGAATAACCATGTAATTTTTTAATAATATTATTTTTTAAATTTATATCAATGTATACACTTAAAGAAAATTTAATTACAATATAATAAAACAATAGATGTACAATTATTATACTCATTTGATTTTTCATTTCATGTGCCACTCTTTGTTTTTCAACTTGCAATTTTTCTGTTTTTTTAGGTGTAGAATGAACAAATTTTTCTAACTTAGTTTTTTGTAAAGCTTCTTTTATTTCGGTATCTTCTTTTTTTGAACCATCTCTAATAAAATAATAACTTCCAATAGCATTTTCTATAACATATTTTTCTACTTGGCTTCCTTCTTTTAATAATATTACTGGAATATCTTTTAGATACATTGGAGAATATTGGTTGAATAAATAAAATTTTGTATTCTTATCATATAAAATTACATTAATATCATTTTTATTAATATCATACTTATAATGTGTTACAACTTCATCTATTTTCTTGTTTATATTTTTAGTATTATTGGGTATTAATACATTGTTTTTGCTTTTATCAATACTACCTTTTGTAAAATTAACTGGATTAATATTTAAATAATTTTCATTAATAGTTATACTACATTCATTATAAGTTTGACATGTATTTTTTTCATTACTAATTGATTCATAATTATTAGAATTAACTAATACACCATTATTTTTTTGATTTGTAAGTTTATAAAAATCATTACTAGCTTTATTAAATTGTTTTTCTATATCATCATTTCGTGCAATTCCCAATCTATTATGATTCAATCCTACATAATTATTTATTGTCTTTGAACTATAATTTATATTTTTACATAACTCAATTGATTTATTTAGATTTGGTATTATTGTTACAATATTAAAAATGATTACAATTAAAATAATTAATTTAAGAACTATACTCATCCATAAAATTAAAAAGTTTTTATTTTTATTTTTAATGTTTTTTATATTAACATTCTTACTATATATAGCTATAATAATCATATATATTAATATTATTATTATATTCACTATTAACATATATTTAGAAAAATAATATAAATATCCAAGTACTATTCTATAATTATACAGTAATGTAAGTGCTGTTAATATTACATATGCTATTAATTCAATTTTAAATAAAACTTTTATTATTTTTTTAAATTCTAAATATAACATTTTTCTAAAACTATATCCATTTAATCTATATATCATATATTCTTTTTGTGAATTTGAAGCATATAGCATTATTAAAAATATTAACATGCATAACAAATAAAAAAATCTCTTTAAATTATAATTTGTTTTAGCATTAAATTTAATCACTGATTCTGCTTGAATATTATCTTCTTCTAAATAACGTTTATATTCCATTAATTGATTATAATCTCCAAATAATAAATATTCATAATCTAGTACTTTGTTTTCATCAATATTATTAAAAGAATAAATTTTATAATTATTAAACAAATTAGGAACTTTTAAAATATCTTTTTGTTTAGCATCATTACTTTTTTCATTGGATAAATATTCATCATTTGATAAAGATAATGAAAAATTACCTTTTAATAAATTATTAGTTGCATAATATTGTCTAATGTTTTTATTTGTTTTATGGACATCTTCTTTTACTACAATTCCAACATTTGCTTTTTCACTATCTTTTATTAATTCTTTTTTTAATATTTTTTTATCAACATCTTTAGTACTCTTTATAGAAACAGGTGTTGTATTTGATGTTATTTTATAATCAAAATATGTATTATAATTAAAAAAAGATAATTCTACTATAAATAATATTATAATAGAAATCATTATCTTGTTTTTTTTCATTTTCATTTTCCTTCTTTAATTTATTTGATAGTATGAACTATCTGTTCCTCTTCCTGATGGAAGTGAAACTTTAGAAGATTGTCCTACTGGTACATCTTTATCGCATTTGTAATCTCCATTATAATTTATTACACTACTTCCATGTTTTTTATGATTATGAAAATAATTTGAATAAACTTGATGATGTAAAGTTACACCATATGACCAATTTCCACCACTTGCATTTTCTTCATATGCTGAAACTGTTAAAGGAACAAATGTACTAACGAACATTCTTCCCACTACTAATAAACTTTTTTTCATTTTTTCCCCTTTTTTTGTGTACATATACTTTAACAATAT
>CAMZNW010000206.1 GCA_947313935.1 uncultured Mollicutes bacterium | reverse complement strand
GTTTTAGTTTTAAGATTATTTATACGAACACTTTGTACTTTATCTTCACCAATTATTTCATCAATAACACTATTTAGTTCTAAATTAATATTTTTTTTATTTTCAATATTTTTTATTACGTAACTTTCTGCTCTAAATGTTTCACTTCTATGAATTATTGTTACACTTTTACAAATATCCGCTAAATATAATGCTTCTTCTAAAGCAGAATTTCCTCCACCTATTACAACAACATCTTGTTCTTTAAAAAAATTACCGTCACAAACTGCACAATAAGAAACTCCTCTTCCTGCAAATTCTTTTTCTCCTAATACTCCTAATTGTCTATTTTCAGTACCAGTTGCAATAATAATTGTTTTAGCTTCATATTGACTCATATTTGTTTTAATAATTTTAATCGTTCCATCTATAACCTCTTCAACATCACCATAAACATATTCTGCTCCAAATTTCAAAGCATGAGCATGCATATTTTTGGCTAATTCACGTCCAGTAATTGATTCATATCCTGGATAATTTTCTACCAAATGTGTTAAGAATACTTTTCCTCCTGGTGCACCTTTTTCAATTATTAAAGTTTTTAATCCTGCTCTTGATGCATATAATGCACTTGTTAAACCTGCTGGACCTGCTCCAATTATTACTACATCATACATAATTACCCCCTAATTGATTTTATTATATCATATAATATCTATTAATACTTTTCTTACTAATTATTTTCTAATTGAGTAATAACATCTTCAATTACATCAAAATCATATTCTGGATTAAATATCTTAAATTTTTTAAAACCGCTTTGACGTAGACCAATTATATCTCCATAACCACGACTATGCATATCATATTGTGCAATTTCACTTCCATTATTATGACTTAATAGATAATTCATTCGATCAATTGTCTGTGTATTATTTATCCCTAAATGAAAATAAGCATTACCACCTTGATTTAGACGTCCAATCCGACCTCTTATTTGGTGTAATTGAGCCATTCCAAATCGTTCAGAGTTAAGTATAATTACATCTTCTAAGTCACCAAAATTTATCCCTACTTCAACTATCCCAGTTGAGATTAAAACATCTACGTTTTTTGATAAAAAAGCATTAATTACTTTATCTCTTTTTAAATCATTTTGTTGTCCATGAAGTACTTCGCAAATAAATTCTTTTTTTAAGAAATTATAAACATCTTTAGTATTTGCACAACTAAAATTTTCACTTGCTTCAATAAAAGGACAAATAATTAATGTTTGTTTTTTATTTTGTTTTAACTCCTTTAATATCGGAGTAATTTCATCTAGTGTTATTAATGTAGATTTAACTCCTTGACGTTGATAATCAATTACAACCGGTTTTAATAAAGAAAATTCTTTTTTAGACAATGTTCTTGGAATTGGTGTAGCAGTTACTTCTATTACATCTGCAAAAATATTTTTATCACTTAATTGTTCTTTAGCTGATGTTCCAAATTTTTGTTGTTCATCAATAATAATTAAACCTAAATTATCATATTCAATATTGTTATTTGTTACAAGCGTTGTTCCTATAATTAATTTCTTAACCCCTAATTCCAAATATGTTTGTTGTTTTTTAGTTATTTTTTGTGTTGCATATAAGATATCTTCATTATTAAATAAAGCTTGAGCTATATTATAAATTTGTTTAGCTAATATTTTAGTCGGAGCCATTATAACAACTTGTAATCCATTTGCAATATACAATTGAGCAATTGCTAAATAAATATATGTCTTCCCACTTCCCACTTCTCCAAATAATAGAATATTTTGTGGGTTTTTAGATTGTAGTATTTTTAATATTGCTTTATATGCTATTTGTTGATAATCATATAATTTGATATCTGGTTTTATTAACTTTAAATTATATCCTTTATCAACTATTTTTCTTTTATATTGTTTATCAACTATTTTTAAATAATATGTTTTAAATTCTTCATATTTTAAATTATATAATGCATTTGATAATTCTTTAATTGATGTGGGATTATGCACTTCATATAATGATTTACTAAATAATTCATCATTTGTTAATAATGCAGTATTTATAAATTTATGTATTGCATTTGTTTTTAAATTTGATATTTTTGAATAAACAGGCTTAATATAATTAATATGTTTTTGATCAATACTTTCTACTAAAATTTCTTCTTTTTCATTTAATGTACCATATAAATTAATCTTATCACCTTGTTTATAACTCATACCTAAATATTTCTTATTAAAAGCTATACATTTATATTCTTTTGATAAATATACAATATTAAAAAATGTTACAGTTTTATTTCTACTATAATTAGGTGTAAAGGGACGAGTTACTAAAATACACTCTATAGCAAAATTTTCTGCTATAGTAATATTATTAGAATATTGATGATATGTTTTTGGATAAAAAAAAATCAAATCTTCTATTGAATTGATTCCTTTTTTTAACAATTGTTGTTCTGATTTTGGTCCTAATCCTTTAATTGAACTAAGCATTTTAAACTATAAAAGAAATCAAATAATCATATACAGGTTGATTTGTATTATATACTTTATACTCTGTAAATGGAGCTTGATTTTCTACATATTCTTCTAAAGATTCAATATATGATACACTACCTTCATCACCAACTAAAATATTTATAATTTCAGCATCATCATTAATAGCTAAATCTAATATCCTTTTCAATAAATCTTCAATATTAGACATTGAATATTTTATTGAACCATTTATAATCCCTAAATAATCATCCTTTTTAATTAATACCCCTTCAATACTAG
>CAMZNW010000205.1 GCA_947313935.1 uncultured Mollicutes bacterium | reverse complement strand
ATAAGCAATAACATATTTTACATTCTCTAAATACCCTTCCAATTGATGCATATCTTCATGTTTATCAAACCCACCTACAATTAAAATAATATTATTTAATTGAGATAATGCAGATTTTGTTGATTCCACATTAGTTGCCTTTGAATCATTAATATATTTAATCCCATTTATTTCTCCAATATATTCCAATCGATGTTCTAATGGTAAATAATTATTATTAAATAAATCTAAGATAGTATATGGATTAATACCTATAACTTTACAAAATTGATATACTAATAAAACATTATTATATGAAACCCCACAAAAATCAACATCATTTTCTAACTTAATATTTATATCATTTTTTAATAAAGTTAATTTTTCAGTTTTATATTCAATTTCTTGACTAATAAAAAAATAATTAGATTTAGTGCCATTTTTAACAATATTTAATTTTGATGCAAAATAATCTTCCATATTAATATGATAATCTAAATGATCAGGAGTAAAATTCAAAAAAAATGCATAATCACTTTGAAATTTATCAATTGCTTTTAATTGAAAAGAAGATAATTCCATCACTAAATAATCAATTATTTTTTCTTTATCTAAGACTTCTAAAGCAGATACTCCTATATTTCCACATGAATAAGCTTTATAATTATTAAAATTTAATAATCTAGTTAAAAAAGTTGTTGTTGATGTTTTTCCATTTGTTCCTGTAATTGCAATTATTTTAATATTTCTTTCTTTTGCTATATAATAAGCAATTTCAATATCATTAATTATTTTTACATTTTCATAAAAAGTAAGTAGTGGGTGATTGTATTTAATCCCTGGACTTTTGATAATTACATCTATGTATAAATTCATTTGTAATATTTCAACTGTTGAATATATTTTATGTTTTTTATAATAACCACTTTTTTGATCATCAACTATTTTGAAACTAATTCCACGTTCCTCAAATAAATTAACTATATTTGGTCCACTAATTCCCATTCCAAATATTAATACTTCTTTTAAATTTAAATCATCCATAATACAACCTCATTTACTACAATAGTATACCACAAAAATAAACTTTTTAGCGAAAAAAAAACACTTATTAATGTGTTTTAATTTATATCTTCTATTTCTTTTAGTAACTCTTGCAATATTATATCTAAATCTGACTCATCTTGCCAAATATCATTCGTTTCATCAATTAATTTTGGTATTGCTTCTTCTATTTCTATTTTTTGATTTTTCAAATTTTTAGCTGTCCGATTTCGTTGTAATAAATTTTCTTCATTTCTTGCTAATTCTTTTTTCATTTGTTCTTGACGATTTAATTCTTCTATTTCTTTTTTTATTTGTTCTTGTCGATTCAATTCTTCTATTTCTTTTTTCATTTGTTCTTGACGATTTAATTCTTCTATTTCTTTTTTCATTTGGTTTTGATGATTTAATTCTTCTATTTCTTTTTTCATTTGTTCTTGTTGCTCATATTTTAATATTTTTTCTTTTTCATATTGTTCTTTTCTACAATTTTTTTCATCTTTTTTTATAAATTTTAACTCTTCTTCTTCCACTTCTATTTCTTTTTGGATATTTTTTTTATCTTGTTTTACTAATTTTAACTCTTCCTCATTTAAATTTTTATTAATACAATCTTGTTCTAAAAAACTTTTAATTTCAACACAATCAAGTTCTAATACATTAAAGGTTAAATTATCAATTGTTTCATGCATATATGTATTATAATTTCTAATTATCAACTCTACTTTTTCTAACATTTTCATTCGATACTTGTTTAAGATATCACCTTCACAAGTACTTAATTTAGTACATAATAATTCAAATTGATTATCTAAAGAGTCAATTTCTTCACCATTATATTTAATTAAATTTTCAATCGTATTAATTACTTCCATCTTTTTATTATTAACTTCTTCTTTATATTGCAATGATAATATAGCGTATTCATGTTGAATTAATTCTTCAATTGTTTTTTTCATACTTTCTCCTATGTGATTTTAATCACCTTTATTTATTAAGCCAAGATAATATAGGTTCAATAATACTTAAACATTCATGTTCACTCTTTGCTTCAACCATTACCCTAATTAAATTTTCAGTACCACTTGCACGTACTAAAATTCTTCCTGAACTAGCTAAAAGTTCTTCTTGTTGTTTTATAATTAATTGAAAATCTTTATTTTTTAAAGTTGCTACCTTATCTTCAACTTTTACATTTTTTAAAACTTGTGGATATTTTTTTAACTCTTTTTTTAAATTAATCAAATTTTTCAAATCTTTTTTAAAAATATTACTTAAATGAATAGCTGCTAACATTCCATCGCCCGTTGGTAAAATATCCGGTAAAATAACATGTCCTGATTGTTCAGCTCCAACTGTTGCCTGATTTTTATTTATACTTTGCATTAAATAACGATCACCTACTGAAGTTTCAACAAAATTAATTGATAATTCTTTAAATTTTTCTTTTAGTCCAATATTTGCCATAATTGTTCCTATAGCTATATTATTTTTTAATTTACCATTATTTTTTAATTCTTTTGCTAATAAATATAAAATGTAGTCTCCATCTAAAATATCTCCTAAATGATTAACTAATATTATTCGATCACCATCTCCATCAAAAGCGAAACCAAAATCTAAATCATTTGATATTATCATTTGTGCCAATGATTCTGGATGTGTTGATCCAACATTATCATTGATATTTTTCCCATTTGATTCATTTGCAAGCATAGTTACTTCAGCATTTAGACTAGTAAATATTTGTTCTGCATACTTGGAAGTTGAACCATTTGCACAATCTAAACCTATTTTTAATCCTTTATAATCAATACCTTCTTTTATTAAAAATTGTATATATTCATTACTAATATCATGATTTTCTCGACAAATACCTAGGTTTTTAGGATTGACATCTAAATTATTATCTACTAAATATGATTCAATTTCTAATTCTAATTTATCTGATAATTTATTTAAATTTGAGAAAAAAAATTTTATTCCATTATCATAATAAGGATTATGTGATGCTGAAATCATTATTCCACAACATAAAGTTTCATCTTGTATTAAACGATATGATACTAATGGAGTTGGTATTACTCCTAATAACTCTACATTTACACCTCCTGATAACAATCCTGCTACAAGAGCATGTTCTATTGGTAATGAAGATTCTCTAGGATCTCGTCCAATACAAATGCTTTTTCCATTACCAAATGTTTTAGATGCTGCTAAACCAATGTTAAGTGCTAAACTAATTGTTAATGTTTCATTAAATTTGTTTCTTATTCCATCTGTTCCAAAAAATTTTTTACTCATCTTTAACCTCAAATACTTCTATTGATATTTCATCACGTGATAATGTATGATCAAAATATTTTGCACTTGTTAAAATAATTGGCACTGTAATTGTTCCTTTTTTCTTTATATCTGATAAATCCAATGATAAATCAATATCTGGAGCAGATAAATTATCAATTACAGATTTTGCTCCTGTTACACGTACATTTACATTTGTTTCTGATTGATTTAATGCTTTGGCTGAAAATCTTTTATCTAATCCTATAACGGTAACTGGAACTTTTTTAATTGTTTTTGTACTTCCTTTTTCTAAAGTTACATCATATTTTTTATCACGATTACCTAATACATAAACTCCTGATTCAAGAATTGGAGTACCTGATACTTCTGATTTATTACCTTTAAAATTAGCTAAATCAATTTGGTAAGTTACATTTTCTATTGCATCTATTTTTTGTGCATTACCATATAATGTAATTGTTGGAACATACCCATCAACACAACTACCTTGTAATTCTACATCACATATTGATGATACATACATTCCTGTATTATTATTAATAACTTTATAATTTACTGGTACTTCAATTCCAGCTAAACGAAACTTTTGTTTTACATCTATTACTGATGGTTCTATATCAACATTTGACATAACATATCCATCACTATTATATGGTACTAACTTCACCTTAAACTCTTGTTCTCCTTGTGAACTATCAAATTTAAGTTTTTCTAAATCAATAAAACCACGAATAGAAACTGTATCATTAACATCTTTATTACCACCAATAACTTTTACCGATTGAGATGATAATTCTGGTTCTTCTAAAACTACTCCACTATCAGTTTTTTCTCCATTAATATAATTTACATCAATACTTCTAGTTTGAGTTATTCTTTCTTGAATTTCAATATTAAATGTAGACATAACTGGAATTATTTTTACTGCTGAACTTGAATTAAATTTAATATTTCTTGTATCTACTGTATATTCTTTTGGATTTGTATATTTTATATCTAAACTACCTATTAAATTTTTAGATTGTTTAGCTGCCGCACTAACTTCATTTGCTGCTCCTGTAATATTTACATCAATTGTTTTAGGTAATCCTTTAATAGCTAATTTATCATCATCATAATGCACTTCTAAAGGTACATTATCTACATATTGTGTTGAAGTAAACATATCATTCCAAAATGGTGTTCCTACTCCTGTTATTGTAATAAAAATTATAATTGCCATAATTAACGCTAATATTTTAAGTACTATGTCTTGTTGTAATTTTATTTCTAGTTCCTTAAATTTTTTATCCATTGATATCTCCACTCTCTAATTTTTCATTTAATAACTCTTTAAAAAATTCTTCACTAATATTAGAATAAAGTTTTCCTCGATAAGTTACTGAAACCATTCCTGTTTCCTCAGAAACTACTATTGTTACTGCATCAGTTTCTTTAGAAATTGTTAAAGCTGCACGATGTCGTGTTCCGTATTTTTTAGATAAATCCATATTTAAAGCAATTGGAAAATAAGTACATGAATGAGTAATACGATTATCTTCAATAATAACTGCCCCATCATGTAATGCTGTTTCTTTATTAAAAATTGTCATCAATAATAATTTTGAAAATTTAGCATCTATTTCTACTGCATTTTTAGTATAGTTACTAAATGACTGATTTTTAGGAAAAGTTATTAATGCTCCTATTTTTAACTTACTTAATGAATATACTGTATCTGTTAATTCATCTAAAAATTCATAATGTTTAATATTTTTTGATTTAAAAAAATTAGAAAAATCATTCATTTTCTCAATTGAATTTCTTATTTCAACTTGAAATAAAATAACTATTATAATAATACCCCACGAATAAAAATTTGATAATATCGCTACTGTAACAGTTAAATTTAATAATTTAGCCATTCCATATAATAGTACAAATCCAAATATAAAATTTATTATTAACATATGCTTATTTGAATTAATTAAAAGTTTTAAAGAAAAGTAAATCATTGTTGTTACAATTAATATATCTAAAAAACTTCTAAATAACTCTAAAATTGGTGCATTAATAAACATTTTCCTCCTATTCTATATTTCTTATTATATCATGTTTTTATTTTTTTATCAATTTTATAAAAAGTCTATATAAAAAGCAATATTATCTTACTTAAAATATTATAACATATAAAATAGAATTAAAATGAATGTACAATGCAAATATAAAATTATTAAAAAATTTAATGATTAAAATATTACAAAACATCATATTTATTTATGATTTTTTGTAATAATATATTTTATTGAACATATATTAATGAAATATAAAAAACACTTAATAAACAAATAAAAGTCATAGTCTTATAACTCTTGAAAATTTTTTGTCTAGTACAACAATAGAATCTTCCTCTATATTTGTTTTTTCTACTTTTAAAGATTCATTCATTTGTTATGCATTTATTGATATTATAGCCAATGTGTACCTAATACTATTAATGTAATATTTAAATTTTTAAATAAAAACTATTTATGTATATAGAGAAAATTGTTTCTTTTATTAAATTAATGTACAATAAAATATTATTAACAAATTTATTTTTATTTTTAAACATCATCTAAGTAAAAAATGATATTATATATATATAAAATAAATAGGAGGTATAGTGGCTAAATTCACTAAAATAAAACAAGAAACTTGTATTGCTTGTGGGGCTTGTCCTGCTGAAGCACCAGAAGTTTATGGAGAATTGGATTCAGGAGTTGCATATAGTCTTTTAGATAATAATAAAGGGAATACTCCAATCCCTGAACATTTAGAAGAAGATGTTGATTTTGCATTAGAAGGTTGTCCAACTGAATCATTAATGGTTCAAGATACACCTTTTGAATAATATTAATAAAAAGACTTAATTTTAAGTCTTTTTTATATGTTTTTATTAATATTTAATACTATTCCAATTATTATATAATATGTTATTAAAGCACTAACTCCATATGACATAAATGGTAAAACAATTCCTGTTATTGGAAATATTCCTAACATCATACCAATATTTTCAAGTACTTGTATAAAAAATAAACTTCCATAACCTAACAATAATATTTTATATTTTATTTTTGGAGTTCTTTTAGATATATTTAAAATATTAATAATAATATAACAATACATTAAAATTAATAGTACTCCTAATAAATATCCATACATTCCGACAAATTCAGAAAATATTACATCAGTATGAGGTTCAGGTAATAATACTCCCATATAACCTGCACCATGTCCATATAAACCTGCTGATCCAATTAAAATAAGTGATTGTTGTAATTGAAGTCCATTATCAGTTTGAAATGGATGAAGCCATGAATTTATTCGATCTAATTGATACAAATGTATAGGGGTATATTTTACTAATAAGTTTTGTCCCCAAGGAAAAAACATTAAAACTCCAAAAATAATACATACTATTACTATAATTTTAATAATTTTTTTTACATTATTTTTACTTTTACAACTTGCTAAATACATAATTATAGTTGGTACTAATAATAATATTACTCCTCCTAAATCTGGTTCAAGTAGTACAAATAAAATTGGTATTCCTCCATAAAATAAATATTTTTTAAATAGATAAACATCATTTTGATAAGAATTAATATAATCTTCTGATATCATCGCCAATTTAAATAACATTACTACCTTCATAAACTCAACCGGCTGAATTGTCAAAACATGTGGAATTGAAAACCATCCACTTGCTCCATTTGTATTTAAAGTTAAAAAACTAGATATAAATGGAATATGCCCTACTAATATAAATAACATTATAAATAACACCCAATAAGTAAAATTAGCAATTGGTTTTACAAATGATAGATCTATTTTTAGAATCAAAATAACTAATATTATCCCAAATAATATTCCAAATGCTTGCTTCTTAACAAAAAACGAATTATCACATACATTTGCATAACAACTTGCATTTAATTGTGGAATTATATCATTTATTGTTATTAATGACATAATACTTAATATTATTACTATTATTATTAATTGCCAATTCATTTTTTTATGTATCATTTTATCTCACCATTATTAGTATAATATATTTTGACTTAATTTAATTATTTTTTATGCTATAATATCATAAGATAGGCGGATTATGAAAAATTTAAAAATTAATTATTATTTTACAGATTTTTTTTCAGGATTACTACTAATATTTTTACCTCTCTATTTACGTAGTAATTTAGGATTTAATGAATTGCAAATTGGAGTTATTTACTTCTTTGGTGGAATTAGTGCAGTTATTTCATCTATTGTTAATGGTTATATTGCACAAAAAATCATAAAAAAGAAACGGGTATTAAATATTGGATTGTTTTTCACATTATTTGGTAGTATAATATTATTAACTAGTACTAGTTTTAAAATGATTATTATTGGATATATTTTCTTGTTTTATATTCGAAGTTTACTTTATATTATTGGAGATGAGTTAACAATTAGTTATGTTAAACTATATCCAAATTTTAATTTTGGTAAAATAAGAAGTTTTGGTTCATTAGGATGGGGTTCAAATTTTTTAATTTCTAGTTTGATTTTTATTTTTTTTCCTACTAAAATTATTTTTCTTTTACTCATTGTTGTTTGTATTTTATTAATTAATAGTTTTTATTTACCAACTATTTATGAAATTGAAAACCATCCCCTTAAAATTAATGATATCCTATTATTATTTAAATATAAAAATTTTATGCTGTTTTTATTAATAACTTCTCTAATGTGGTCAACTGTAAATAATATGCAAATGTTTATTGAATTTGCTCTTCAAGATAATAATGGTTCTATTTTTTTATTTGCTTTTTTTAATGTTTGTATTTTAATTTTAGATATAATGTTTATGCGTAAAAGTACTGCTTTATTAAAAAAATTTGGTGGAAAAAAATATTTTTTATTCTTTATGTCGGTTATGTTTCTAAAGTTCTTATTATTAGCGATACATCCTACAACTATTATTATTTATATTTGTGTATTCTTTGATCCTTTATTCTTTGGATTAATGATTCCATTTAATTCATTATTTACAAAATTTGAAATACCCGACTCCCTATCTACAATCGCTTTAACTTTAGTTACTACTTTATCAACTATATTAGTATCAATAATGTCTATTGTTTATGGGGCTGTTTACCATATTTTAGGTTATCAATCTGTTTTTATCATTATGGTTTTAACAATGGGAGTTGCATTAATTGCAGGATTAAAATTAAATTACAACAAAATTGATAATAATTAAATATTCAATAATTTTATTTATAACTAAAAAATCATCTAAATTTAGATGATTTTTATTTTTATGTATTATGGATAACAATTTGTTGGAAAGGTATCTCAATGTTATTTTTATCAAATTCAATTTTTATTAATTCTGTTAATGTTCTTTGAATAATAAAACGTTCTCTATAATCTGAAGTTATGGCAATCATAATTTGAACATCACTTGCAGCTAACGTTTCAACTCCTAAATATTCAATATTAGTTTTAGGATAATGTTTTCTAAATTTAGGAAATATATCTTCTTCAATTACTTTTTTAACAATTAAAATATCTTCCTTATAACCAAAACTATAAGTTATATAGTTTATATACTCCATTTTTGAATAATTACGAATTTCACTTATTTCAGAATTAGGTATTGTAATCATAATATTAGCAGGAGATACAATTGTTGTTGTTTTAATTCCTAAACTTATTACTTCTCCTTCATATGAATCTTTTATACTAATATAATCTCCAATATCATAATAGCCTTCTATAACTGTAAAAAAACCATTTAACATATCTGAAATTAAACTTTGTGCTGCTATACCTATTATTAATGATAAAACTCCAACAGCTGCAATTAATGCCATTAAATCAATACCAAATGATAATAATATAAAAATTAATAATATAGTGTTAAAAGTATATTTTATCAAATCATCTACTATTGATTTCAATGTTTCTTCTCGACGTGAATGTTCATTATTAAATTTTCTTTTTATTGTATCATTAATTATTCGGCGAGTTGTTTTTTTTCCAATAAATATTATTACATATGATAAAAATAATTTCAATATTGTCATATAAATATATTTTAAACCAATTATCATTTTAATTGACCTCCTCATCCATCAAATTTAAAATTGATAATAATTCCTCTAATTCCTCATTACTTGAAAACTTAAACTCTAAAGTTCCTTTTTCTTCTCCAGTTATCGATACTTTTACCCCGACTTTTTCACGGATATTTTGCTCAAGTCTTTTATTTCGTGGAATATTAATTGTTTTATCCTCTATTTGAACTAATTTTTTATCATCTGTTAACATTTCTTTAACCAATACTTCAACTTGACGTGATGATAATCCTTTTTTTATAATTTCTTTAGCTAATTTTACTTGCATCTCTACATCTTCAATAGCTATTAATGGTTTTATTTGGCCCATTGTTAATTTTTTATCATCAACCATATCTAATACTTCATCATCTAAATTTAATAATCGCAAAATATTAGCTACATGCGGACGAGATTTTCCAATTTTTTCAGCTAATTGTTGTTGCGTAAAATTTAAATTTTCAATTATCATTGCGTATGAACGGGCCTCTTCAACCGTTGATAAATCTTCACGTTGAATATTTTCAATTAAAGCAACTTCCATCATTTGCATATCATTATAATTATAAATTATTGAAGGAACCGTAGTTAAACCAGCTATCTTAGCAGCACGGTAACGTCTTTCACCTGAAATAATATTATAACCTATAATTGATTTATTTAATAATATTGGTTGGAAAATACCTTGTGATTTAATTGATTTAGCTAATTCATTTAATGCTTGTTCATCAAAGTTTTTTCTTGGTTGATATGGGTTAGGTTTTATTTCTGTTATTCCAATTTCTTGAATATATAAATTTCCTTTTTCTACTTCTTCCATAATTGTATTTTGGTCTAATAAATGAGCTAAGCCACGTCCTAATCCTGATTTAGTTGCCATTATCAATCATCTCCTTAGCTAAGGATAAATAATCCTTTGTCCCTTGTGATTTTTTATCATAATACATAATTGGCTGTCCATAACTTGGTGCTTCTGCAATAGCTATATTTCGTTTTATTATTGTTTTAAATAAATGGTCATTAAAATATTTTTTAATTTCTTCATAAACATTTATACTTAAATTTGTATTTTTCATATACATCGTTATTAAAATTCCTTCTATTATTAAATTTTCATTTAATTGTCGCTTACAAGTATGTATTGTATTTAATAATTGTGTCATTCCTTCTAAAGCATAAAATTCACTTTGTACCGGAATAATTACTCCTTGTGCTGCTGCTAATCCATTTAAAGTAATTGTATTTAATGATGGAGGGCAATCTATTAAAATATAATCATAATTATCTGATAGTTGTTCTAAACAAGCCTTTAATGCTAATTCTTTTCTTAAATCACCATTATACTCAATATCAAATGCTACTAAATTTTTTGATGCTGCAATACAATCTATATTTTTAAATTCAGTTTTATTAATATAATCAAATGAATTCTTATCATAATTTAACATCATATCATGGGTGGTTTTACCTTTTTTTTCTAACACAACTTTATTTAATCCAAGTCCTTGAGTTGCATTTCCTTGACTATCAATATCAACTATTAATATTTTTTTATCATATAATCCAAGTCCTGCACCTAAATTAACTGTTGTAGTTGTTTTTCCTACACCACCTTTTTGATTGGTTATTGCTAATATTTTCGCCATTATTTGTTAACTCCTTTCATCTTAATTAAAAATACATAATCTTCTTTTACAGTTCCTTGTTCTACTTTAAATATTAAATTTGGAAAATGTTTTTTTAATTTTTTTTGTAAAACATCTAAATCTAAATCAATTTCTTTAATTACCATTTTTATCTCTTTTTGTTTTAATTGATTTTTATCTCCTAAAGCTATAATATTTAAACTTTCTCTTTTTCCAACTGCTTTACCTAAAAATTCATCAATTAAATCTTCTGTTTCATTAACTAACATATCTTCTTTTATAATTTTATCTAAAACTATTTTTGATTCATTTTCATATTCATCATGCTTTGATAGCTTTAAAATCGCTCGTCCATGTCTTTCTTTAATATTTCCTTTTATTAATTCATTTTGAACAAATCTAGGTAATGAAAGTAATCGTGACTTATTGGATATTGCTCCTTGAGTTTTTCCAATTTTTTTTGCAATATAATCTTGTGAATATCCACTAAATTCTTTAATTTCACCATAAATATATGCTGCTAACATTGGATTTAACACTTCTTTTTTTGCTCGTATCAATAATTTATCAACTATATATTCCTCATCTTTATCAACTAAAATTACATTAATCATATGTTCGTTTAAATTAATTGCCGCATAAAATAAATCTGGATTATCTTTTAGGATGAAAATTCCATTTTCATAACTTACTTTTATAGTAAATTGATTAAATTTATTATTATACTTTTCTATTGCAATTTCTCGTTGTTCTTCAGTTAAACTATCAATAAATTTATATTTATCTATTATTCGTAAAGTTGAAATTTTATAAATTCTATCCATAATATCTCCTACAATGGTGCTTGTTTTATTCTTCCAAAATTTCTTGGATATTCTATTTTTGTTTCTTTATTTTTTTTTATTTTTATATTTATTCGTATACTATTTTCAATTGGTAACAATAAATGATCAATTTTATCGATTGAAGAATCTAGTTTATTTAATGCATTTTTAGATTCAACTATTTCTGTATCTCCTGCACTTCCTTTTAAAGCAATAAAAAATCCATTTACTTTAACAAGAGGAATACATAATTCTAACAAAATATTTAACCGTGCTACAGCTCGTGAAGTTACAATATCAAATTTAATATTTACGTCTTCACTTCGCTTATTTATTATATCAATATTTGATAAATTTAATTTTTCTTTTACTATTTCTAAAAATTTGCATCGTTTTGTCATTGGTTCTATTAAAGATACATGAATATTTGGATAACATATTGCTAAAATTATTCCAGGAAATCCAGCACCTGTTCCAACATCTGCAACTCTACAATTATCTTTAAAATTAATTATTTTCGTAATTGTTAAAGAATCATAAAAATGTTTTAAATATACTCCATATAAATCATCAATTCCAGTTAAATTCATCACTTTATTATATTCAAAAATTAATTCATAATATTGGTAGATTTTACTTTGAATTTCATCATTAAAATCATATTCTTTAAACCAAAAATTTAATTGTTCATCATTTTTTAATTCATCAATTTTCATATATCTACTCCTTTATTTCATTAATTTTTTCACTCATATTACCATTAAATAAATAACTACCAGCTACAATAACATTTACACCACTATTTTTTATAAGTTGAATATTTTTATTATTAATTCCACCATCCATCTGAATCAAATAATTATATTTAGATTGTACCTTAACTAAAGTTTCAATTTTTTCTAACATTTTTGGCATAAATTTTTGACCACCAAAACCTGGTTCAACACTCATTATTAAAAACATATTAACCTCTAAATAAAATGGTTCCAAAACTTTTACTGATGTTTTCGGATTAATAGCAATTCCTACCTGACACTTTAAAGATTTTATTAATTCAATTGCCTGAAATCTTTGTTCATTGTTTTGATAACTTTCATAATGAAATGTAATCATTTCAGCACCTGCTTTTACAAAATCTTTAAAATATCTATTAGGTTCCATTAGCATTAAATGTACATCAAATAATAAATTAGTATGTTTTCGTAATTGTTTTACTAAATCTGGTCCAAAAGTAATATTATTAACAAAATTACCATCCATTATATCTAAATGCAACCAATCTGCTTTTGTATTATTTATTTTATTTATTTCATTTTCTAAATTTAAAAAATCCGCTGCAAGTAATGATGGGGCAACTAAGTTCATATTAACTCCTTAACTCTACAATTAGTTTAACATAATTTTTATATCGTTCTTTCATACTATCACATGATAGTTCTACAATTTTTTTCACATGACAATTTGGCTCTTGGACATGATAACACATATTAAAACGACATTGTTCAGATAATTCAATAAAATCATGATAATTGTCTCGTACATCTTCAACACTAAAAGTTATATCTAATGATGAAAATCCAGGAGTATCTATAATGTAACTTTCATTAAAATTATAAAACTCTATTTCTCTAGTTGTATGTTTACCTCTTCCTAATGCTTTTGAAATTTCTTGTGTTTTTAATTCTAATTCTGGAAGTAATTGATTAATAAAAGTTGATTTTCCCACACCTGTTTGACCTGTAAAAACAAATTTATCAGCGTTTAATAGTTTCTTGAATTTTTCAACATCACTTACAATATTACTATCAAAAACCTTATATCCAATTTTTTGATAATAATGATATCTTTCAAATAATTTATCTCGTTGTTTTAAAGATAATAAATCTGTTTTAGTTACAAGAATATGCGTCTTTAAATTATTCATTTCCATTATTAAAATCATCCGGTCTAATAAACCAAAATTCATTACTGGTTCTGTTGCTGAAAAGACTAAAATTGCATTATTAACGTTAGCAATTTTTGGTCTAATCAATTCATTTTTACGTTCTTCTATTGCAACTATATATTTTTCTTCTAAATTAAAAATTACATTATCACCTGTTATTATTTTTTCTTTATTTAATTTTAATTTCTTACTTGCTCGACATTCTAAAATTTCACCTGCATAACTAACATAAAAAAAAGATGCAATTGCCTTAATTACTAACCCTTTTTTTTGCATATACCTCCTTAACCATCAGTTGGAACAATATCTTTATCTTTTGGGTCAGGTGGTATAACTACTTCATCCTTTGGTGCGGGATCTTTTTTTGCTTCCTCACAAATTCCATCTGATATATATATTTTCATTTTTCCATCAT
>CAMZNW010000204.1 GCA_947313935.1 uncultured Mollicutes bacterium | reverse complement strand
AACTCTTCTATAACATTATCTGCAATAACATTTGAACCAATCATATTTGTATACTCATAACTTCTTGCTCCTGCATAACCCCATAATTTATCATTGTCTGCTAAAAATAAAACCATTGCTACTACTACACCATTTGGATGTTCATTAGCTATATCTAAAAATTGTTGGTAATCTTTTTGATATTGTATTTTTAATAATTCAGCATTTTTTAACTTTTTAATATTTTTAGGGGTATTATTTTCATTTGCTTTTAAAAATGCCTTTTGATAATTTTTTTCTATTATAAATTCTTCTTTTAATATGTTTTTTCGATATTTTTCAATATTAATTTGTGCAATTTTTAAATATGCATCTGAACCAAAACTTTTATACAAATCTTCAAAAAATTCTTTGCTTTCATAATTAAAACCCTTTAATTTAGCATTATGTTCAATTAACTTTGCAAAATTTTCAATATCATTTATTGTACCATCAACTACTTCAACTCCACGACGAACTTGGGACTTTATTGTTTTAATATTTTTCTTTCCATAATCTGCCTTAATATCTTCTAAATTTCTATCGTGTAAATTTATTCTAAATGTAAAACGATGTAAATGTGTCGTCATAATTGGATTAAATCCTTGATGCTTAAAGCCTGCACACTCTAAATTTCTTAATACATCCATATTTTTATCAATTGATGGATAATTCTCAAATTTTATTTGTTGCTTAATAATATTTGTATCCATATTAATTAAAAAAAAGTTTTTTTTTCTTGCATAATCCTTTAATGCATATACAACATCTGCTACTACTAATTTATTATGATAATCCATAATAATTCCACGTGGAATATAACCATAATATCCATTTTGTTCAATATTATATATATAACGTAAATTACAAGCAGCACATAAAATATTATTTTCATAAAATCCTAAAAATTCATACTTCATCTCATAACTTTCTCGCCCTCTATTCCAATTAAAAGAATTCATAAAATGATTTTGATCAAAACTTATCGCTAAATCATGATATTCTTTTTCTGATACATTTGAAACTTTTAACATTTATCTCCTTAACTAATATATTTATATATATTTTTTTTTATAACTTTCACTATTATATTATTAGAATTTGAACGAAATATTTTTTTAGTATTAATATAAATATAATTTATTAATGGATTTGTTATTATTTCAAATTCACCTAAAAATTCTATTAATTCTCCACCAAATCCTTTTTTATATTGATACAAACCATAATCTTTATCATTTTTATCAATAACACTACTTATTCCATAAAAATCATAATATTTAAAACCTTTATTTAAACAATGTTCCATATATTTATAATGAATTAAACTTATTGCACTAATATTATTAAAACGATAATCACTTCCACCAAACCAATACCATGCTTTATCACGTTCATTAACCATTACAGCTGAAGCAATTGCTAAATGTCCATTTCCTCGGTAAATTTCCTCAACTAATTCTTTTTTAATCCCTTCTAATTCTTTTAATTTTTTACTTTCAACATTATTTGATTTCAACTTAGCAATTTCTTCATCTAAAATTAAAATATATTTTGGACAATCTAAATATGCAAAATATAATTCACATTTATTTTCATTATAATTATCAAATATAATTTTAAAATAATCAATTGAACGTTGTTTAAAATTACTTCGTTGTGCAGAAGATTCTAACATTTCATAAAAAGTCTCTAACTCATTTTTATCTACTTTTTTCATTTCAATGGGTAACTTTAATACTTTATTTACTTTTGATTTAGTACCACGACTAAAATTTCCTTTTATTTCATCCATTGTTTTATTATTTAAATCAACTCTAAACGTATGACGTGAACGCATCCCATCTAATACACCATCAAAACCACAATGTTTAAAACCTGCATTAAGCAAATTATTATATACTTCAGTTTGACTAGTTAATGGCACCATATTAACATCACAATCCCAACGTTTTATATCTGGATCCATTTTAAAACTAAACCCATGATTTAGTTTTACATATTTTTTAACTTCTTTATAAACTAAATTTATTGTTTCTTGATTTGAATAATCAACAATAATTCCAGCATGACAATAATATAAATAATAATTTATTTTTGGTAACTTTTTACGTAACATTATCATTGTAGCTAATAATTTAGGATCATCTTTATCAAGATTATCAATACCTAAAATTGAATATTCCCAGCCCATTTTTTCGCGAACTTTGGCATAATCAACACTATGTAAAAAATGATCTTGTTCCATTTTAATTGCAAAATTATTATATTCTTCTTCTGTAATAACTTTTATCATTACTCTCCTAAAATTTGACTTTTTTTACTAATTTTTTAATATCTTTTATATCAACTAATACTATAATATAAGTCATTATCATTAATATACCTATCATTATAAGACGTATAAATACATTCAAATTTGCAACATAATTAAGTTGTACCAATTCATAAAAAAACACTGTTACAACAATTATTTTAATAATATCTTTTATATTTTTAACTAATATCTTCATATCAAATTCTAATTTCTCGCGTGATAAATATACCATACTAATTAAACCTAATATTAATGCCAAAATAGAAGACGTTGAAAATACATATGCACCTAATTGTTCTTGTAATATCATTAAAAATAATATTTTTGAACTTATTATTACAACTGTAGATACTACTAATATTTTAGCATAATTTTCAAATGTAATAATATATGCGCTTAAAATATTTTTACTTGTATAAAAAACTATTATAAATGCTTGTAATTTCATTAAACCAATTGTATTAGTCCCAGATAAAATATAAAATAAATCAGGACCAACTACTAATATACCACCAATTGATATACACGACAGAATCACAATAATATTTATTATTTGATTAAACTGATGCTTTTTATTGACAGATGAATTTAATTCTCTTATCATCACCATTGTAAAATTACCTGTTAATTGAATTGGAATCATAATTATTTTTATTGAATACCCAAAATATTCACGCGAAACATTTTGAATATAATCATAACTTGCACCAGTATGTACTAAAATATTAGACATTTCCATCATATCAATCATATCAAATGCAGAAACATAAAATGAGCTTGCAATATAAATTAAACTTGCTACAAGTAATGATTTAAATGCAACAAAAGTAATAGTTACTTCTCCTTTTAAATAAATATCATAATATTTTTTTCTAATAATTTTAATTATATTGATTGCTAAAATACTTAACATCGATATAATTGTACCTATTGCTACAATATAAACAATATTTTCATATGAAAAATCTAATTTAACTAAAAAATAATAAGCAAAAAATACTACAAAAAATACTTTTACTACTTGTTCAAAGAAAAAACCAAACGAAATTATTTTATACTCTCCCATTGACATTAAAATTGTTCGTGTAATTGATAAAATACTATATATTATAATTCCAATTGACATTATCTTCGTTGCATTAACCATATCATAATAAATTGGATTATTTACCCCATTAACTAAATAATTTTGAACTATCATTCCTGCACCAAAATACATAAATAACGTTGATAAAAAACCTGTTATCATTAAAGTAATAGTTCCTACAATACTAGCACTTTTAACTTTATTACGATCTATATTATAATATTTTATTATTTGAACTGAAGTTATCATATTAATCCCCATATTAGAAACTACAATAAAAAATGCAAATGGAATAATTAAATAAGATATTAAAGTTGCTATATCAGGATTTATTCTCGCTAACGGAATTAAATACAATATCGACATTAATCTTGCTAATACATCGCCAATCATAATTATTACAGAAGAACTAAATATTTTTTTCATCAATATCCTTAAATTTTTTTATATACATCTATGATAACAAAATTAGCATTTAGTTAGTAAATTTATCTAAATTACTCTACAACTTAATTTTACAAAAAAAAATTATTTATTAAATAATTTTTTTATATTACTTTATTTTTTATTTTCAATTGAAGCTGATTTATTTTTTTTTCGATCATTTTCATTTAAAAATTTTTTTCGAATACGAATTGATTCTGGTGTTACTTCTAAATATTCATCATCATCTAAAAATTCAATTGACTCTTCAAGAGTTAATATTTTTGGACGTTTAATTGTAACAGTATTATCCTTATTAGCAGAACGTACATTTGTTTTTTGTTTTTGTTTAGTTACATTTACAACTAAATCATTTCCGCGATTATGTTGTCCAACAACCATTCCATTATAAACTTCTGTACCTGGTTCAACTAACATAGTACCACGATCTTCTAAACCAACCATTGCATATGGTGTTGTTTGACCAGCATCCATAGAAATTAATACTCCTTGGAAACGTGTTTTAATTTCTCCTTTTAATACTGGACGATATTCTAAGAAAGTATGATTATAAATACCATATCCTTTAGTCATAGTAATAAATTCAGTTGAAAATGCAATTAAAGCTCTTGAATATGCTATGAATTTTAAACGTGTAGTACCATTATTCATATTTTTCATATCTTCCATTTCAGCTTTACGATCTCCCATGGCTTGCATTACTGCACCAACATATTCATCTGGTACATCAATTAATACTTCTTCAACTGGTTCACATTTAACACCATCAATATCTTTAATAATTACTTGTGGTTTTGCAACTTGTAATTCAAAACCTTCACGACGTAAATTTTCAATTAAAATTGATAAATGTAGTTCTCCACGCCCAGATACTCTAAATTTAGATGGTACATCAGTTTGTTCAACACGTAAAGAAACATCTGTTTGAACCTCTTTATCTAAACGATCTTGTATTTGACGTGCTGTTACATATTTACCTTCACGTCCTGCAAAAGGTGAATCATTAACTAAAAATTCCATTTGTAATGTTGGTTCATCAATATGCATTTTTTCAAGTGGTATTGGATTTCCTTTATCACAAACAGTTTCAGATACATTAATATCATCTTTACCTACAACAGAAATAATTTCCCCAGCATGAGCTTCTTGAATTTCAATTCGATTTAAACCTAAATATCCAAATAATTTAGTTATTTTGAAATCTACATTTGAACCATCATTACGACATAACGTCACTGTTTGTCCTGATTTTATTCTACCTTGTTTTATTCGTCCAATTCCAATACGTCCAACATAATCATTGTAATCTAATAAAGAAATTTGCATTTGTAAAGGTGCTTCTGATTCACTTGGAGCATCTTCAATATGTTCAATTACAGCATCAAAAACAGCTTCCATATCATCTTTCAAATCATTATAATCATTCCCTGATTGACCATTAATAGCTGAAGCATAAACAACTGGAAAGTCTAATGCTTCCTCATCTGCACCTAATTCAATTAATAAATCCATTACTTCATCAACAACTTCTTCACAACGAGCTTGTGGTTTATCTACTTTATTTACAATAATAATAGGTTTTAAATGTTGTTCTAAAGCTTTTTTTAATACAAAACGAGTTTGTGGCATACAACCTTCAAAAGCATCTACAACTAATAAAACACCATCAACCATTTTTAAAATACGCTCAACTTCACCACCAAAATCAGCATGTCCTGGTGTATCTAAAATATTAATTTTATATCCATTATGCTCTAAAGCTGTATTTTTAGCTAAAATAGTAATTCCACGTTCTTTTTCTAAATCATTTGAATCCATCATTCGTACTGCTACTTCTTGATTATCTCTAAATAATCCTGAATTTCTCAATAATTGATCAACTAATGTTGTTTTACCATGATCTACATGGGCAATTATTGCAATATTTTTTATTTTATCCATTTTATACTCTCCTATTTTAATAACTCTATTATTATAGCATATTTAAACATATTTTATTTGTTTTTTTATTTTTCGTACATTGAAATACTATATAGAACTTTTTAAATCTTAATTTGGTAAAATATTTTCATAAAAAAAGTTAATATTATATTATGATATGAATTAGATATGTTAAAAAAAAATAATGCCTTTATAAATTAATAATAGTTTATACATAACAAAAAAACAACTAATTTTATATAATTTAGTTATTTAAAATATATCATTTTAATTTCTTAATTTCTAAAAAATTTATATTTTTTAATATTTAATTTTCTATTTATATATAGTAACAATAATTTGTTATTCTCATACCTTTAATATTAAAATAATACATATTATGTAACTTTACAATTACATGTACTTTTTCCTTTATTTTATATCCAAGATACTTTTGGTTCGGTTTTAGCTTTAATTCTTATAATATTTTCTTTATGTAAATAACAAACAACCATACATAAAGAAAATACTACTAATGAATATATTGGTCGATTTAAAAAAATAACTGTTAATATACAATAACTAAATATTGATAACATTGATGCTAATGAAACATATTTAAAAAGTTTTAAAATAATTAAAAAAATAGTAATTGCAATTATTGCTAACCAAAATGTATATGTTAAAACAAACCCAAATGAAGTTGATACACCTTTTCCACCTTTAAATTTTGTGAAAATAGGTAATGCATGACCTAGTAAAGCAAATGGAAATAAAATCAAAGGATTAAAATCAAAAATATTTGCTATCAATACAACAATAGCTCCTTTAGAACCATCCAAAATAAATCCTATAATAAAGGCTTTTTTACCACATAAACGTCCCAAATTAGATCCACCTATATTTTCAGAACCATTTTGTCTAATGTCAATCCCATTATATAGACCAACTAAAAGTGAAAATGGTATTGATGCATATAAATAAATTACTACAATTAATAATAAAATCATTTTTCTCCTTTTTCATAAATTACCGGGGGCATATAGTCATACATAATATTTTGTTTATTTAGCATATTAAATAATAACGTCGCCCGATTTTCAATTTTGCTAATATTATCTGTTTCATTTTTTAAAGAAGTTATAACTAAATTTTGATGTTGTTTTAAAATCTTTTGTTTATTTTTATTAAATCCTAATAGATGAATATAACTAATTTCATAATTATCTTTTATTATTAATAATATTACATTAATAACTATTCGATTAAGTTTATTTTTCGAATTATTTTTATCAGATGCATGATGAATTAGTTGTTCCAATGAATTAACATGTTTTACACGAATTATATTTTTAAATTTATATAACATTTGCATATCCTCACTTAAAAATATATTAATTTTTTCATCTAAACAATATTCTAAATTATTTTGAAACAATACCCATAAAATATCTAAATTAGGTTGTAAAATAGCTTGATAACTTTCTTTTGGTAAAGTGTCATTTATCATTTGATAGTTATCTAAATTATTACGAATTGCCGTTGCACTACTTATTTTACCTGTTATATTTTTTTCATGATAATTATTATCAATTCTTTTAATCATATGTGCTGTTATGTTGGTATTATTTAATTGTTTTAAATAACTTAAACCTAATATATCATTTGCCTTTAAATCTTTTAATTCATCCTTATATAAACCATTTTTAAAATCTTTTTGAGTTATATTTTTTTGTGCTATTTTTTTTAAATATGCTAAATCATTTGTTTCTGAACCAAAATATAAATCTGTTATTCCGATTTTTTTCAACAATTCAATTGCATGCTTAGCAAAATAATATCCACCTTGATTAGCTAGTACACTTGGTAATTCTAAAACAAAATCTACATTGTTTTTTAATAATAATTTTGTTTTAGTTCGCTTATCTAAAATACTTATTTCCCCTCGTTGAGTAATAGATGTTGAAATTACAGCAACTAAAATATCTTCATCTTTTTTAGGTATTTGTTTTAAAAAATACTTATGTCCATTATGAAAGGGATTTATTTCCATTATTACACCTATTATTTTCATAATTTTATTATAGCATATTTTATTTATCTATATTTTTTATATAAATTACCATACATTGAAATAACCAGTAAATCTTAATTTAGGAAAATATTTATAAGATAATATATTTTGAATTAACTATTTTATAAAATTATTATTGAATTCGATTTGTTTTTTAATTGATTTGAATAATATTACACCTATAATAAATAATGTTATTAATATTGTTATACAAGTGATTAAATATATATAATTTGATAAATACTTTTTTTGTTGATGAATCTCGATATCATCATTATATTTTTTTAAAAATTTTTGTTGTTCATTTAAAGAGTTAAAGTTTAAATAATATGTATTTTCTTTTATTTTTTTACCATCTTCTAAGATAAAAACATCTTCACTATCAAAATTTTGTTTGTGCTCGCTTTCATAAATTCCTGTTATTTGATATTTTTTATTATCTAATAATAACTCTTGATTTATTAAATCTTGATAACTTTTACTTGTCGAATTATTTAATAAAAATGTCGCTTCATTTTCTCCAATTAAAACTTCATGATTATTACTAGGATAATTCCCAACTAATTTCGTTTTTATTCCTAAATTTGTTAAATTAATATTTGCTTTTTTTTCTGTTTTAGGAATATTTAAGTAATTATAAGTTATTTCTTGTTTGAAATTAAAATTATTAATTTTTTTTTGATTGATTAATTTTTGTTGTTTTGTTATTTCATCATTATATTTTAAATCTTTTAAATTTATTATTTGATCTGTTTTTTCTTTTACCATAATATTGTTAGTTGTACTAAATTTTAAATTTAATTTTTGATTATTGATTTGATTATTTTTTAAATATTTTTGAATTTCATTATTATCTTTTTTCACTGTAATTATCATGGCATTTTCATTAGTTAAAAAATAATTATTTAATTTTTCCATTCCATAATTAAACAATATTAAATACGTACTCATTAAAATTAAAATTATTATTAATACACTAAATAATTTTTTTTTATTTTCTAAATAATATAAATAGATATTATTCATTTATTTTACCACTTTCTAAAGTTAAAATTTTGAACTTTTTATTATTTTTATATTCACCTCGATGATCAACAATAATAACCCACTGTTTTGAATCAATTATTGTTTTTAAAATTTCAATTCTTTTTATTGATAAATTATTAAATGGTTCATCTAGTATATAAATATCCCTTTTTTTAGCTAATATTATCAATAACATTATCAATTGTTTTTGACCTCCACTTAATTCATTAAATTTAGCTTCTATATTAATGTTTTCAAATTTACTTAGATAAGTATAAAATAATTCTTCTTCTTCTTTTAATAAAATTTTATTAATTTGAATCATTAATGAACTATTTTTTAATAATATAGCTTTTTGATTAAAATAACCAACAGAGAGTACTTTTTCTTTTCTTATAAAAAGTACTATTTGTTTAATTAATGTTGATTTACCACTACCATTTTTCCCATTTATTAAATAGTTATTGTTACTAGTAAATAAATAAGTTACATCTTTTAAAATTTTTTGTTGTTTTTTTTTTACTGTTAAACCTTGAATTTTAATTTGTTGCATAATTTCTCTTAACTTTTTTTATTATAATATTTATTACAATATTTATTAGTATAATTATAATTCCAAATATTATAATATTACCTACCGTAAAATTAAAAAGCAATCCCATTATTATTAGTACTACTAATACTAATACTAATACATATCTATTATATTTAATTTGTTCATTTAATAT
>CAMZNW010000203.1 GCA_947313935.1 uncultured Mollicutes bacterium | reverse complement strand
TATGAACAATATATAGTAAAAATGATACGTGTATCAGATATAAAAACTGCTGAAGCTGTAAAATCATTAGAAAATACACAAAGAGATATTAATATTTCATTGATGAATTCAGTTGAACGTTTATATGATACAATGGGAATCGATATAAATGAGGTTTTAGAAGCAGCAGAGACAAAATGGAATTTTAATCATTTTTATCCTGGATTGGTTGGAGGACATTGTATTCCAGTAGATCCATATTATTTAATTCAAGTTATGAATGAGTATAATATTGATTCACAAGTATTACAAAGTGCAAGAAATTTAAATGAAGATCAAGTACAATATTATTATGAAAAAAAAATGAGAGGAATACCAATTGATGCTAAGGTTTTAGTAATAGGTAAAACTTTTAAACCTAACGTATTAGATATGAGGAATTCAAAAAATATTAAATTAGGAGAATTAATTCTTGCTAATTATCCTAATGCTATTCATTGGGATCCATTAATTGATGCTCCAATTGATCAAAGTCAATTTGATTATTGTATTGAATTGGTAAAGCATAATAAAATAAAAGATTAATAGAATTGTAAAAAATATTAAATAGTAAATATGATATAGTAATTTTATATAAAAAGGAGAAAAATGAAAATAAAAAAATCAAAGGTAATAGCTAGTTTAATAAGTTTAATTTTAGTAGGATATATAACAACGAATATAGGTATTAAAATGTCTGCAACTATATATTCTTCTAATGAAACAATAGACATACCTGATCCAATTTTAAGAAATAAATTAGAAAGTTTAACAGGTAAAGCAGGACAATCAATTGAAATAAGTGATTTAGAAGCTTTAGAAGGAACAATTACAATTGATGGTGGAGTTGAAGATTTAACAGGGATGGAGTATTTAACAAACATAACAGATTTAGAATTGGAGAAAAATAAAATTATTGATTTAACACCAATAAATAAATTAGAAAAACTAGAAATATTAAATGTAAATAATAATGAAATTATTGAATTACCAAATATGGAAAAAATGACTAATTTAAAAGAATTAGATATATCAGATAATAAATTAACTTCTTTAAATGGAATAAAAACAGAATCTGCTTTAAATGTTGTTAATTTTGAAAATAATAATATAAATGATTTAACTGGAATTGAAAATAGTGTAAATTTAACAACAATAAATTTAAAAAATAATAATATTACTGATATATCAAAATTTACAACATTAGAAAATATTACAAATATTAATTTGGATGACAATCAAATCTCTGATTTATCACCAATTGTAAATAGTGCATCGATTTCAGCAAAAAATCAAATAGTATCTTATGGTCAAGAATCAGGATATAGTATTGGAGATACATATGAATTAAAAAAAGCAATAGATGTAAATAATAATCCAATAGATTTTTCAGCGGATAGTAAATTAGTTTCAGGGGTTTTAGTTGATGAAATTAATCATTTTGATGGTAAGTTTAATGATACATCATCTAATTTTGATGGAAGTATTCATTGTGATATTATAGTAGGTGATAAATTAGCTATAAATGCTAAAACTAATGTTAATGTTGGAGTAAATGATCCAATACCAAATGCATCTGATTTTATTATAAATGTTACTAAAAATGGAAATAGTTATACTAATTATAAAGCAACAATAAAAGCAGAATCTGATATATCAACTTCTAAAGTTAGTAATATTTTTATAGAACTTATTATAACTGATAATGAAACATTAATGGAATCAATTGCTTATTCAATGTTAAATGTAGAAGATTTAAATGCTCCAATTATTGATACAAATAATTTAATTATTAATAAAAATGATTCAATACCCACAAAAAAACAATTTATAAATTCAATAATAGATCCAGAAGATGGGGATTTAAAAATTGATGATGCAACAATGGATAGCAGTACAGTAGATATTACTACTTCTGGAAAATATACTATTGTATTTACAATTTTAGATACAGCTGGAAATAAAGGTGTTAGTGAAGCTACATTAACAATTAATCCTGGAAGTACACCAATTATTGATGCACATGATGTAACTAGAATGATAGAATCAGAAAAACCTATTATAACAGATTATGTTGATGGAGTAAGTGATGAAGATGATACTGATTTAATAATTGATGATATTGAAATGGATGATTCAGCAGTTGATATGAGTAAATTAGGAACATATGATGTTATTTTAGTGGGAACAGATAATAAAAATTTAACAAC
>CAMZNW010000202.1 GCA_947313935.1 uncultured Mollicutes bacterium | reverse complement strand
AAATTCATGATTATTCATTTGTGATTTTATATACTCCAACATTTCGTGATGATGATTTTAAAAATGGTGTTAGGAATCAAGATATAAATATAGATTTTAAAGAAATTGCTAAAAAAATTGATAAAGAAATAGTGTTTTTGATTCGAACACACTATTTAGTTCAAAAAATAACTTATAAATATGAAATTCAAGAGAATATAGTAAAAAATGTTTCTAATTATCAAAATATTAATGATTTATATAATGTGTCAAATGTATTAATTACAGATTATTCTTCTACATTTTTTGATTATATGATTACTAAAAAACCAATTATTTTTTATCAATATGATCAAGAAAAATATAGTAACGACTTACGTGGATTTTATTTTGATATTAAATATTTACCAGGTGAAATAATCTTAGAAGAAAGTAAATTAGTAGATGCTATTAGTAAAATATTAAATAATGATTATGATATAGATAAATATTACAATAATTTATTGAATCATATTGATATGGAAATTGAATACAAAGATGCAACTAAAAATGTTGTTGAATATATTTGGGGTAAGAATTAATATATTGCCAATAAATAATTAATACTAATATAAGATAGTTAATTTATGATATAATAATATTGAAACGAGGATTATGGATAGTCAACAAATTGATTTAGAATTTTTAAGTATATATCCTAATGGTTTTAATGATGAATTATTTTTAATGGAATTAAAACGCTTTGATGAACATAAAATTAAAGTGATTTTTCAAAATGAGTTGTCATCTAAATCACTAAAAAGTCATATTGAAAAAAATACGACAAGTGAACTTATTAAACCTGTAATTAGTGTTGTTAGTAAAACATGGATAACATCTCGTTTTGAAAAAATAGCTTTTCGTTATTTTATGATGATTGAAGAAACAAATGAAGCGTTTTTTTTTTATTATATGAGATATTATATGGAGAATTAGAACAAAATTTTGATGCTTTTGTAGCATTATTAAAAACTCATCATGAAGTTGTTGAATGTAGCAATTCCGCTAAATGGCCAATTGTTAGTTTTTTTATGGTATATTCTAAATATAATTATTATCCAGTAAAACCAAATACAACCAAAAAAATCGCTCAAAAATTGGGGTATAATATTAAATATAAACCATTGCCAAATCTTGAAACATATAATTTGATTAACAAAATGTATAATGATTTTCTTTTAAAAACAACAGT
>CAMZNW010000201.1 GCA_947313935.1 uncultured Mollicutes bacterium | reverse complement strand
TTCAAGATTAAAAGTATTTTGGAGAGAAAGCATTTTTATTTCATGTTCTGCTTTTTCAAAGTGAGTTGCAATTGAAGTTGGTGTTGAACCAATACCTATCTCTGCATCAATCTCTTCTTGTGAAAAACCTTCAAGTTTCATTTCTATTTCAAGTCCTTTCCTTAACAAGTCATAGGTTAGATCATCAACTTGTGGTGTTCCATTATAATAACTGTTATTATATTCTTTAATAGTATTTAGTTTTTGTTGTGTTAGTTTTTTCATTTTTTGTTTTCCTTTATTTACACTGTTATTTTTTTGACAATTTTTTGATAACCATTTTCATCTTTATCAGATGAAATGATAAGAATATCTCCATTATCATTTTCTTCAATGTTAAACGTTTTACCATTAATGAGAATTTCATTTTTTGAATTGTCTTCTAATTTTTTTAACTTGAATTCATAATCAAGAAATTCAATAGTTGTCACTACTGTGTCCTTTTGATATGTTCCATTTTCAAGTTCTTTTAATTTTTTAATAGCATCAAGAATTATTTCTTTTGCATCATTTTCGATGTCTATTCTTGAAGAATATGTTGTTTCTAATGTTTCGATTAATTCTTTTGTTTTTATCATACTGTTTTTCCCCTTTGTGTTTTTTCTTTATATCTTTATTCTACCACTATTTTTATATGTTATAATAAAATTATATAAATAATAATTAAAAATTGGAGTTTTATAAAAAGAACTATGAAAGAATGAAAAGAAATTATAATTATAAAAGATAAAAATTTAGTTATTAATTTAGAAGTAAAGATTAAAGATAATAGTTTTTACTATACTTTATCAAATGATAATACTAAAGTTTCTATTAATGCTGATTCATATAATATTGAAGAAGCAAAGAAAGAATTTAGTGATTTTGTTATCGCTTTATTAAAACATTGAAATGATAAAAATAGACTTGAACTTATGTTTGATATAAATGAAATTAATTGGGATATTGATATTAATAACATTGATACTGTTCAAGAAATAGAACAAAAAAAGAACTAAATTAATAGTTCTTTTTTTGTTCTATACTATTTTTTACATTTGCTTTCTATATTAAATTTTGAATATTCAACTTCATTTACATTATTTGCAACATTAATTAGTTTTTCTAACGTTGCTTCAAAATAATCAAATTGTTCATGATAATCATAATTAATACCATTCATAAAATTACTAATACTGATTCTTATTTTGCTTTTATCATTATTAATGATGATATCAACACCATTATAACCATCGTTGTTAACACTATGTAATTTATATCCTTTTTCAAAAGCAACAATTTTGATAATATCACTAATAATTTTTTCTTCATCTTCTTCAGTTAGAAAGTCTCTTGAAAAATGTTTATTATATTTGCTATTTAAGCTATCTTCTTCTTTTTTTACAATTGCTTCTAGTTTTTTTATTGTTTCAAATATTACTTCTATAGCCTCTTTACTTTCTATATCATTTGGATCAAAACAATGACCTTCTATTCATTTTATAACTTCATCTTTTGTTTTCTTTGCTGTAGTGTTGTAATCTGTTTTTTTCATATAATATGTTTTTTCCTTTTTATATGTATTATTAATACTTAAATTTAATTACTTTTTTTCGTAAAAATAATGTTTTTATTTTAATCATAATTATAATATACTATTAATAATTTCTTATGATTGTTTATTTGATGATAGTTCTTCTTCATTAAGAGAATCATAATGGTTAATTATAAATTCTTGTTTTTGAATTTCTTTATCATAAATTGA
>CAMZNW010000200.1 GCA_947313935.1 uncultured Mollicutes bacterium | reverse complement strand
TATATCATCATCATGTTGAATTGACATTAATATAGTATCAACTTGTGGATGTCCTAAATCACTATAATCAATTGTAACTTGAGACTTCATATCTGGACGAGCAAATTTAAATTCACCAGATTTTCTTTTTTCTGTTGCTACACGTATTAATTTATGAGCAATGCAAATAGATAGTGGCATATAACCTTTTGTTTCATTTGTTGCATATCCAAACATTATTCCTTGATCACCTGCACCAATTTTTTGATCATCTAATGCTTCATCTACTCCAATTGCTATATCTTGTGATTGTTCATGAATAACATTTAAAATTTTACAAGTATTTGCATCAATTCCTATTTCATTACTTGTGTATCCTATTTCTCGTAATGTATTGCGTACAATATCTTCAATATTTATTTTAGCATTAGAAGTTATTTCACCGCCTACTACTACTAATTTTGTTGTAATATAAACTTCACAAGCTACACGAGACATATGATCTTGTTCTAAATATGCATCTAATACTGCATCTGATATTTGATCACATATTTTATCAGGATGTCCTTGTGATACTGATTCTGATGTAAATAATTTTTTTTCCATTTTATTCTCCTATATTTTAAAAGTACTAAAAAAAACATACTTTATAAAAAGCATGTCTCTAAAGAGAGCTTATTGTTCGCATTCGCGCTAATTTAAGCACCTTACATTTAATGTAGGTTGCCGGGTTTCCAAGTTTATTCTCTCCACCACTCTTAATAAGACATACAATATAATTATAACATGTTTAATTATATATTGCTATAATTTATTATTTTATACTATTTTTATCTATCTTACTAAAATATTTAAGCTATATTCTCTATCTTATTTTTTTCAAACATATAACGACCTAGATACATAAAAGGTGTATCAATTAGAGATATTACTAACTTTACAAGATATGTCGAAATAAATATTTGTAGTACAATATTAAATGGTAATGTAAAACTAAAAGCTAAAAAAGTAAAAATACAAGTATCAATTAATTGAGATGTAAGTGTTGAAATATTATTTCTAATCCATAATTTATTATGCCCATGTTTTTGCTTTATTTTATGAAAAATTACAACATCTAATGATTGAGAAATGATATATGATATTATTGATGCGATTCCAATTCGAGGTAAAAATCCAAATATCATCATTGCTGAATTATGCATTTGAATTGCCTCTTGACTTTTAACTGGTGGAATTAGTATTGCTATATTCATTAATATTATAAAAAACAACATACTTAAAAATCCAATTTGAACAGCCTTTTTAGCATCTTTATTTGAATATAATTCTCCTAATAAATCTGTAATCAAATAACTTGAAGCATAAGCTGTATTTCCTAATGTTAAAACTAACGAAAATAAATTTATTTGTAATGTCACTTGTAAATTTGCCATAATAATTGTAATTGGTATACATATAAATAAACCTATTTTTCCATAATATTTAAAAGCAAGCATAATCATTGAATAATTAATTATAATTAATAATATTGAATAAAATATTACATCTTTCATTATTAACTCCTCTTATCTTTTACTTAATTTTTTATTTTCTATTCTTTTTGAAATACGAATAGTCAATGTAATTGCTATTACTGCATAAACACTTTTAATTACTCCAAAAACTAATAACCCCATAAAAACTATTATCGCATCTACTATAGAGACAGATATGGCATATTTTAATGATGTACATTTAGAAATTATTTTACCAATTAAACTCGTTCCACCTGCCGAACCATGACTATAATATAATAATGTCACACCAACTCCATTGATAATACCACCTAAAATAGTGCTTAATAATATACTATCAACTAGCATTACATTTGGAATTATATATAAATAACATGGTAAAAATATAACTCCACCAAGTAAACTTTTAATTGCAAAAGAACGTCCAATAAAAATAAATGCCATCACTAAAAGAATTATATTAATATACATTGTAAATAAAGCAATATTTAATCCTACATAATGTTGTACAATAATTCCAAGTCCTGATAATGCTCCTGGAACGATTTGATGGGGTTGAAAAAATAAATTTATTCCTATAGCATAACAAATTGTTGCTAAATTTAATAATATTATTTCTCTTATCTTTTTATTTTTCAACATTTTTAATATTACCTTCTTTATCTAACCAATCTTCAAATTTTTTGTCTTTAATCATTTTTATTTCTTTTTTATATGGAGCAATTGTCCGTCCATTTACATAAGGTGTTTCTAATATTTTTACTATATTTTCAATTCGTTCATTATAAATAATATTAATTAAATTTTCAAACCCAATATGTCCATAACCAATATTTTCATGTCGATCTTTTGAGGCTCCTTTAATATTTTTCGAATCATTTAAATGGATTACATGTAATTTATCTAAACCAATTATTTTATCAAACTCATCTAGTATTTTATTAAAATCTTCAATATCAAAACCAGCATCATGAATATGACATGTATCTAAACAAACTCCTAGTTTTTCAGGATAATTAACTCCATTAATTATTGTTGCTAATTGCTCAAAATTAATTCCCAATTCAGTCCCTTTTCCAGCCATTGTTTCTAAACATACAATTACATCTTGTTCTTTAGTTAAAACTTGATTCAAGCCATTAATGATTTGTGCAATCCCAACATCTACACCTGCTTTTACATGTGCTCCAGGATGAAGTACGATATATTTAGCTCCAATTGCTTGAGTACGAACTATTTCCTCTTTTAAAAAACTTATTGCGATTGCAAAAGTTTCTTCTTTAACAGTATTTGCTAAATTAATTATATATGGAGCATGAATAATTACATTTTCCATTTTTAAATCATATTCCTTCATTAAATCTTGTCCAGCTCCTAAATTTAATTCACTAATTGGACGACGACGAGTATTTTGTGGTGCTCCAGTATATATCATCATACTATTTGCACCATTTGAAATACTATCTTTAACACTTTGTAAAAACATATCTTTTCCACTCATTGAAACATGACTCCCAATTAATAACATTATTACCTCCTTATTTTAAAGTACTTTTAATAAATTTAACAAATAATGGACTTGGTTCTGTTAACTTTGAAGTTAGTTCAGGATGATATTGAACAGCTATAAAGAAATTATTTTTAGGATATTCAATTATTTCAACTAAATCTTGTTTAGGATTTATACCTGAAAATACTAATCCATTTTCTTCTAAAATAGATTTATATTCATTATTAAACTCATAACGATGACGATGACGTTCATTAACTAAATTATTTTCATATATTATATAAGCTAAAGTACTTTCTTTAATTGCGCATTCATATTCGCCTAAACGTAATGTTCCTCCTAAATCATTTAAATCTTGTCCATTTAATAAATGAATTAAAAAATTTTTTTCATTTGGTTCTAACTCTTGATGATGTAGTTCTAAATTACATACATTTTTAGCGAACTCTAAACAAGCTAATTGCATTCCTAAACATATTCCTAAAAATGGGACATTATTTTCTCGAGCATATCTAATCGCTTGTAATTTTCCATCAATTCCTGTTTGACCAAATCCACCTGGTACAATTATTCCATCTAAATGAGTTAACTCATCAACTTGATAATTCATTGCTGAAATTAATTTAATCTTAACTTTAACTTTATTCGCTATAGAAGCATGTTTCAAACTTTCAATAATTGACATATAAGAATCTTCTAAAATTGTATATTTACCTACTATTCCAATAGTAACTTCTTGTTTGATATTTTTCAAACTATTTACAACATTATGTAAACCTTGATGAGTACTTTTATTCAATTTAAAATTAAAATATTTCGCAATAATTTTATCAACATTTTGGTCTTTCATTTTCAGTGGTACTTCGTAAACACTTGGTACATCCACAGATTGTACAACATTTTCAATACTAACATTACAAAATTTTGAAATCTTAGTAATTTCTTTTTCTGTTAAAGGAATTTCATTACGTGTTACAATCATATTTGGTCTCATTCCAAGCCCTTGTAATTCCTTAACACTATGTTGAACTGGTTTTGTTTTTAACTCTTTTGATACTTTTAAATAAGGTACATAAGCTCCATGAATCAAAAATGTATCATGTTCTATTTGTAATTGACGAATTGCTTCTAAGTATGGTAATGATTCAATATCACCAACTGTACCACCAACCTCAACAAATAAAACA
>CAMZNW010000199.1 GCA_947313935.1 uncultured Mollicutes bacterium | reverse complement strand
ATGTTTTCGATTTGCTTGATCAATAAAAACCATATAGGGATATCCAGATTCAAATTGAGTATTAGTAATTTTTTTCAACATATCACGTGCATGAATTTTTTTATATTGTACATTTTTATTTGCAATAAGTTCATCATACATTTTTGTCATATCTATTTCATCTAAACGCATTGAATATTCTTTATAAACACTATGTGGATAAAATAAGCATAATTCATCATTATCTTTACAAAGTTGCATAAATTTATCTGGAATAACTAACCCTAATGATAATGTCTGAATCCGAGCTTTTTCATCTGCATTAATTTTTTTAGTATCTAAAAATTCTAAAACATCTGCATGAAAAATATTTAAATAAACTGCACCTGCTCCTGGTCTTTGTCCTAATTGATCTACATAACTAAAAGCATCTTCTAATAATTTCATCACTGGAATTATCCCACGTGAGACATTTTCAATCCCCCGAACAGATTCACCTCGTGCACGTAAATTAGATAAATTTAATGCTACTCCACCCCCTATTTTAGATAATTGCATTGCAGTTGATAAATTATAATTAATTGAATTTAAACTATCATTAATATCAAGTAAAAAACAAGAAACTAACTCTCCAGAATTTTTTTTACCTGAATTTAAAAAAGTTGGAGTTGCAGGTTGAAATTGTCGTGTTAATAATACTTCTAAATATTTAATAACAATAGCTTCATTTTTTTGACCTAAATATAAAGCTACTACAAGACAACGTTGCGGAAAAGTTTCTAAATAATATTTTCTATCATACGTTTTTAGAGCATATGAATCATAAAATTTCTGACATGCCATATAAGAATCAAATTTAAAATTATAACTTTTAACTTTATTAATCATCGCATTAATAAATTCTTCACTATACATTGCTAATAAATCAATATAATAATCATGTTCAATTAAATAATTTAATTTAGCTAAATCTGAACTAAATTTCATTGATTTTTTATCAATTTTTTCTAAATAATACTCTAATGCTACTTTATCTGCTGATAAATTATAAAAACCTGTTGATGTTCGTTGTTTTACACGATTATTTTCATAAATATAATTTTTATTCATAACGCTCCTCATATATTTTTTTAAATTCCTCAACTTGATGCTTATTGCCAGCTAATTCAAAATTATAAATATTTTCGACATTATATTGTTTAGCAATATCACTTGCGGCTTTACAATATAAAATACCCCAATTTTTATTACCAGAACCTACAACGCCAGATAAATAAGTCTTATTTTTTTTTAAAAACGTTGCTACTTCTTTAGGTATTTCTCCATAATTAATGGTATATGTTATTAAAATAAATGGTTCATTTATAATTAAATCTTCCATTCCTTGAATATTTCTTTTTTCAATTTTATTTACAAACCGTTTTATATTACCTGTTTTACTAAAAAATATAATTAACATTTATCCTCATTTAATTTTAAAATATTTAATATTTTATTAATTTTATTTTTAATGAAACTTAATTATTTTATTTAAAAAAGTAATATTTTTAAACAAATAATTAACAGTCTTGCTTGAAAGATATGCAGCAATTATTGCAACTAAAATTCCTCCGAAAATATCACTTGGAAAATGTTCAAACATATATAAACGAGATATAGCAATTAAACTAGCTAATACTAATGCAAAATTACCTACTTTTTTATAATATATCCGCAAAATTATTGCACTTGCAAAAGCTGCTGTTGTATGTCCTGAAGGAAATGAAGAATCATCCGGACATACTTCAAGTAAATTATTCAATGGATGAATAATACACGGTCTTATTTGATTTAGTAATGGTTTTAAAGTAATATTTGTAATTAATGCTCCATAAAATATTGCCCCATACATTTTTATTGTTACAATACGTTGGTTTTTATATAAAAATAAACACATCCCAATTAAAATCCATATATAACCATTATCTCCAATCTTTGATAAAAATATCATAATTTTATCCATTATATCATTTCTAAAATGACTTTGTATAAATAATAATAATTGCATTTTTCTCCTTATAATAACTCATTTTCTTCTAATAAACTATATAGTTTTGGTTTTACTTTATATTGTTCCATTATTTCAAAACATTTATCTAAATTAATTACTTTTGGTTTGCTTTTTTTTCTAACTGCTCGAATTAATAAATTTTTGGCTGTTTGCTGCATTTCTATAAACTCCATTATTTGTACATTATATCCATAACTTGATAATATTTCACCTCGAATACTATCTGTTAATAATGCAGAAAAACGTTCTTTTATTATTCCATGATTTAACATTATTTCACAAGATTTTGGATCAATTTGTTTATTAACTTCATGTTGACAACAAGGTACTGATAAGATAACTTCACTTTGCCATTTAATTGCATTAAATAATGCATAATCTGTAGCTGTATCACAAGCATGAAGAGTTACAACTAAATTAACAACTTCTTTATTAAAATCAAATTCCATAACATCACCAGCATAAAATTCTAATCCTTCAAATTCTAATTTTTTAGCTAAACTACTACAATGTTCAATAACATCTTCTTTTAAATCTAAACCAATCATTTTTACTATATACCCTTGTTCAACCAAATATGTATATAATGCAAAAGTTAAATAACTTTTTCCACAACCAATATCAACTATATTAACTTTTTTTGGTAATTGTTCTTGAATATCTTGAACCATTTCTAAAAAGCGATTAATTTGTTTGAATTTTTTTTGTTTTGTTTGTAAAATTTTCCCTTTATTATCCATAATTCCAAGTTCAATTAACCATGGAACAGGTTTACTTATATC
>CAMZNW010000198.1 GCA_947313935.1 uncultured Mollicutes bacterium | reverse complement strand
TATTTTATTTTTTAAAAATATAATTGGAATGATTCCATTAGCAGCACTAGTAGGAATAATGTTAATTGTAGTTTATAATACATTTGATTTAGAGTTAATTAATTTGTATAAAAAAGGTTATTATTTTGATTTCTTTTTAGTAATAGTAACAACAATAATTATAGTAATAACAAGTAATTTAGCTTTAGGAGTAGTAATAGGTGTAATTGTAACAATGTTAAATTACACTTTAAAAAAAATAAAATATTTTAATTGTGAGATAGTTACAAATGATAAAGAGATAATTTTAAACATAAATGAAGATATATTTTTTGGTTCATCTGAAAAGTTTTTAATATATTTAGATGAAATTGAAAAACAAAGTATTTTAAATAATAATGATATAATTATTAATTTTAATAATCATAACATAATTGATTATAGTACTTTAATGATATTTAAAAAATTTATTTTAAAAATGGAACAAAAAAAAATTAAGTTAAAAGTAAATGAATCATAATAAATTCTAGGTTTTGAACATCTTAATTTATCAGTGATTTTTCGAATAATATACTTTAATTATTATTCATTTGTGGCTGATTAAATGAGTATAACTTAGTTACTTTTGTCATTAAAATAGTTATTAGATATTTGATTCATATTATATATTTTAAGTATATAATCTTGCATATTTTTTTTGTAAATACTTTACCAAATTAAGATTTAAAATGTTCTACTTGGAATTTCAATGTCGGTTTATTTTAAATTAATGATTGTGTGTAGAAATATGTTATAATATTATGAAAATAAAAAAGTTATCTTATAGGAGTAAATATGGCACTAACTGCTGGAATAGTTGGATTACCGAATGTTGGTAAATCAACTTTATTTAATGCAATAACAAAATCTGAAATTGAAGCTGCAAATTATCCTTTTGCAACTATTGAACCAAATGTTGGAACAGTTGAGGTTCCTGATGAACGTTTAGATGTAATTACAAAACTAGTAAAACCAAAAAAGAAAATACCCACAACTTTTGAATTTACTGATATTGCTGGTTTAGTTAAAGGAGCTTCAAAAGGTGAAGGTCTTGGAAATCAATTTTTAGCTAACATCCGAGAAGTTGATGCAATTGTACAAGTAGTACGTTGTTTTGAAGATGAAAATATTATTCATGTAGAAGGAAGTATTGATCCAATTAGAGATTGTGAAATAATCAACATTGAATTAATATTATCAGATTATGAACAAGCGAACAAAAGAATGGCGAGAATTGGTAAAAAAGCATTACATGGAACAATATTAGAAAAAGCGGAGGTAGCAGTTTTACAACGGGTTATTGATCATTTAGAGAAAGAATTACCACTTAGAACACTAGAATTAAATGAAGAAGAATTATTACATGTAAAACATATGAATTTTTTAACTATAAAACCAGTGTTATATGTTGGTAATGTTACTGAAGAAGATTTAATGGATATTAGTAGGAATAAAAAGTATAATAATTTAGTTGATTATGCTACCAAACAAGATGCTAAATCAACATTTATTTGTGCTAAAATTGAAGAAGATTTAGTGGAATTAGATGAGACAGAAAAATTAGAATTTTTAAATGATTTAGGAATTGAAGAACCTGGTTTAAACAGATTAATTCGTCTTAGTTATGATTTGATTGGTTTAGCTACATATTTTACAGCAGGAGTTCAAGAAGTGCGAGCATGGACATTTATAAAAGGAATGAGTGCTCCACAATGTGCTGGAATTATCCATACAGATTTTGAACGTGGATTTATTCGTTGTGAAAAATATGCATATGAAGATTTAAAACTTTTTGGGAGTGAAAAAGCAGTTAAAGAAGCTGGTAAATTGACTTCTGAAGGAAAAGAATATATCATGCAAGATGGAGATATTGTACATTTCTTACATAATGTTTAACATCAACTATGTTGGTGTTTTTTTATATAAATGAGGTGATAAAAATGGATGAATTACGTAAAGAAATTGACAAAGTAGATAAAATAATTCAAGAATTATTAAATAAACGGTTTAATTTGACAAAAGAAATTGGTAAATTAAAACTAAATAATAACCAAAAAGTATTTGACAATAAACGAGAGACTATTATTTTTAATAAAATAGAGGAATCAAATATTAATAATAAAGAAGAAGTTATTAAAGTATATAAAACAATTATTGAATGTTCAAAATTACAACAAAAGGAGATTAAATGCAAAGATATGGATTAATAGGGAATGTTTTAGATTATTCGTATTCAAAAGTAATTCATGATTTTTTAGCAGCAGAATATAATATTGATATGGTCTACGAATTAATTGAAGTAAATAATTTAGAGGATATTAATTTTGAAGGTTATAATGGTTTAAATGTAACGATTCCCTTTAAAGAAGAAGTTTTAAGTCTTTTAAATTATGTAGATGAAACGGCAATTAGTTTAGGATGTGTTAATACAATTGATAGTTTTCAAAAAGGTTTTAATACAGACATTGAAGGATTCAAATATTTAATGGAGAAGGTTAATGCAACTAAATATAATAAAATAGTAGTTTTAGGTAGTGGTGCAATGGCTAAAATGATTGAAAATTATTATAGTGAATGTGATGTTACTTTAATAAGTAGAGATGGAGATTATAGTAATATTAGAGGAGAAGTATTGATTAATGCAACACCAATTTCAATGGGTGATTCGTATAATGAACTGCTTGTAACAGAAGATTTTATAAGTAGTTTTAAAGCTGTAATTGATTTAAATTATAATCCTCAAATTTCACGCTTTACTAATATAGCAGCAAGTAATTATATTCCTAATACTAATGGTTTAGATATGTTATTAATTCAAGCTATTAGAGCTTTTGAAATTTGGCATGAAATAGAAGTTAGTCCAATAATCTTTAATAAGTTAAAAACATATATACTAGATATGATAAATCCTAATGTTGCAATAATCGGTATGCCATTAGCAGGAAAAACAACATTATTAGAAAAAAAAGATGGAATTGATTTAGATGATGAAATAAGTACAATTATTGGAATGGAAATTAATGATTTTATTATGGTAATGGGGGAAGAAAAGTTTAGAATATTAGAAACACAAATACTAAATGATGTTTTAAAAAAATCTCCAAGGTTATTAATATTAGGTGGGGGAATAGTTGAGAATTTTGAAAATAGATTGATTTTAAAAGATTATCAAATTAAGTATATGGACCAAAGTTTAGATGTGTTAAAACAACGTTTAAACAATAACAAACGTACTTTGATCAAAAATGAACAACAACTAGAAACTTTATATTATGATAGAAAAATAAAATATGAATATTTTAAGACAGGTGATTATGAAGATTCTAGTAATTAATGGCCCTAATTTAAATATGTTAGACTATCGTGATAAAAAAATATATGGGACTAAAACAATTGATATGATTAATAAAGAATTAATGAACCAATTTCCAAATGTAGATTTTGAATTTTTTTTTTTATTTTATGAAGGTGAAATAATCGATAAAATTCAAATGTATGTAAAAAATAAAAATGAAAATATAATTATTAACCCGGGTGGATATACTCATACTTCAGTTGCAATATTAGATGCTCTTTTAATGTGTCGAAATGTTGTTGAGGTTCACTTAAGTGATGTTACAAATCGTGAAGAATTTAGAAAATATATGATAACCACTCATGCTGCAAAAAAAGTATTTACAAATATACGAGAACAAGGATATTTTAAAGCAGTTGAATATTTAATCGATAATAAATATATAATTTAATTGACTTATTAATTTATTAATTGTATACTATAAATGTGTTGTGGTAAAATAAACAATTTTACTAATTAAAAAAATGAAGCCAGGTTAAGTAAGTTATTAATGCTGAGTTAAAGTTCCACAAAATATATTTTGTGGTTTTTTTTATGGAAGGATAAATAGATATGATAATTAATAAATTTAAAGAGCAAGGTATGGAAATAAATAATAAAAACAATATAAATGATTATTTATCATATAATACTTGTTGGAGCATTTTAAAACCATCAAGAAATTTATTACATATTAAAATATAAAATCTAAATGAAAAATATGAAAATTAAAAAATTAAGAAATTGTATAGCACACCAATCATATATATTAATAGAAAATAAAGATAATTATAGCAACATAATTGAAAAATTAAATGATATTAGTTTAATAGATAATGAAAATCAACCGGTATTAAAAAATTGTAGTGAGCAATTAAAAAATTGTAGTAAGTCATCTCAAAGATATATAAAAGAATTAAAAAATTGTAAAAAAGAAATAGATGATATATTATTAAATAACAATGTTAATTTAAAAGAATTAAAAGAATTAAAAAAATGTAAAAAAGAAATTATAAAAGAATTAAAAAAAAGTAAAAAAATAATTATAATAGAATTAGAAAAAAGTAAAAAAATAACATTTAGAATATTTATAAGTGAGGATGAACAAAAATATTTAAAACAAAATTTACCTAAAAATAATTTAAAAACAATATTAGAATTAATGGAATCAGTACATTCATTTGCAA
>CAMZNW010000197.1 GCA_947313935.1 uncultured Mollicutes bacterium | reverse complement strand
ATATTGAAATGGATGAAAAAAATATTGAATTAAAAATAGAACAAATGAAAAGCAAAAGTAATGTAAGTACTCAAAAAAAAAAAAAAAAAAATGAAACAAAATTCAATGCAAAAAAATTATTACAAAAAAATAGAATAATTTCTGCAATTTTATTAGTAATATTAGCTATAGTCTATATGTTTAGTTTTTCATCTCTTGAATCAGAAGTAAAGCAAAAGGCTTCAATGATTGAAGGAACTTTTAAAAATAACTCCTCGGTTATTTATCCACCAATGTTTAATATGGATTTTGATCTAACAGGAACATCAACTTGGTTAAAAAAACATAATAGTTATTTTTCAACTAAAGATTTAAATCAACTTAAAAAATTAGATTATATTACAAAAATAAAACCAATACCACCAACTAATATGACAATGCATAATAATTTAACTTTGCCAAATTTAAACAAAGATAATCTTGAACCAAATTTATTTTTAGATTTGTCAAAGTTAAAGTATGATAAATATAATTTAAAAGATTTTAAGTCGACATTAAAAGATGTAGAAGTAAAAATAGATAGTTTAAATGTTTCAAGTGAAATAGCATTAAATGAACCAAGCTCTTTATCATCAGTTGATAAAATAGATAAAATTATCTATGGACAAATGCCAAAAGATGGTGTAAATGAAATTATTATTGATAATTATCTCGCTTTGTACTTAGCAAATGAATATAAATTATCGTCTATTAAAGAATTAATTGGAAAAACAATTGAAATTCCGATGTTAAAAAATGCTCATTATACAAGTCGTGATTTTAAAGAAAAAACAGGTGAAAAAGTTAATGTTAAATTTATAGTTTCTGGAATATATCAATCCAAAAATAATATTTCATCATTTAATAGTACAAATGGTAAAGCTGGGAATTTTATTCAAGCATATACTTCATTTGATCCAAGTTCAGAACAAGCTCAAGAACAAAATTTTAATTTAACAAATAAAAAATATCAAGCTCAAATAGATGATTTAACCGAGGATATGACAAAGACTAAAAATGATATGGTTAATCATAAATATAATGAAAAAGAAATGAAAAAAGAACATGAAGATGGTAATTATTATAGTGGATTTTATGTTGAAGTTAAATCAAAAGAAGACTTAGAGAAATTAACAAATGTAATTAATTCAAATGATCAATATATTCAAATTAATAATAATTATACACAAAAATTATCACAAAAAGAAAATAAAATTAGTAGTAATACGTTCAATAATATTATATTAATTGTATTAACAGGAATGTATTTCTTGGCTTGTGTTTTAGTTGAAATCAATTATTTGAAAAATGTTCAAAAAATTAAAAAAATGTTAGATTTTAATGGAATTAAGTTATTAAAACAAGAAAAATATTTAATTAAAGTATTAAATGAACAAATTAAATATAATAGATATGTACTAGTATTAGTATTAGTAATATTAATACTAATGGGATTGTTTTTTAATTTTACGGGAGGTAATATTATAACATTTGGAATTATAATTATACT
>CAMZNW010000196.1 GCA_947313935.1 uncultured Mollicutes bacterium | reverse complement strand
AAATATAATTAAAAATAATATTAATTACTTACAATTTTAAAGTTCCTTATTATTCTAATCAACGTAGTTTAAATAATCATTTAAAAAAATAATAGTTTTCATATTAGCTATTTAATTATAATGAACTTATATCTATTATTTCATTAGAATTTAAATTAAGATGTTTTAAATTCATTAATCCCGATAATACACTTATATCTGTTATTTCATTAGAATTTATATCAAGATTTTTTAAACTAGTAAACTCTTCTATTCCTGTTAAATTAGATATTTCTTGATTAGAAACATCAATACTTGTTACAACAATTGCTTCTGTTTTTTGTATTTTACCATCAGAATTTTTATCAAATTCTTTAACTAAAGAAGCTTTTAAATGCTCATCTGGTATATTTACTATATCATCTTCACTTACATTTGTTTTTTCTACTTTTAAAAGTTTATCCGTTTGTTGTGCATTCATTGATACTATTGTAAATAACCCTAATACTATTAATACAATATTAAAATTTTTTATTACTTTATTTTTCATTACTCTCCTTTTCTTTATTAAATAATTTTTTAATTTCTATAATAATATATATATAATAACATTTTATAGCAAACTTATCAAGTTTAATTTTAATTTAATACTTTAATTATGAAAACATATGATGCTATCCTAAAGGATTACATGGATTTTACACAAAATAATCTCTAGAATTAGTATTAATCCTTCCTAAACACAAATATAATAATTCAAACTTCAAAATACAAATTATTATGCAAATAAATAATTTGTATTTTGACTAAAATTAATTAATGAAATTAAAAGTAATACAATAAACATATTATGCTATCCACTATTTATTGAAGTTATTAAATTCTTTGTTATATCATCACTTGTTTTGGTTTATTAATTTAAGAATATTGATAAATATAATTAAAAATAATATTAATTACTTACAATTTTAAAGTTCCTTATTATTCTAATCAACGTAGTTTAAATAATCATTTAAAAAAATAATAGTTTTCATATTAGCTATTTAATTATAATGAACTTATATCTATTATTT